>SKWY01000465.1 GCA_007128675.1 Deltaproteobacteria bacterium
ATGGACCCCGTGATTCCGCCCTGAGAATGTCCGAAGAAGAGCATGGGATCCGTATCGAAACAGATGCGCTGGCCGGTTGGGCTGTGTTCCGCGGGGACCTCGAATCCGGCCTTCAGAAGACGTGTCAAGGAAAAGGTATCCGCCGCGGATTGTCTGAATATGCTTCGAGTGGAACGCACGTTGTTCACGTTGAAGGTCAACAGCCCCTCGTTGAACTGTCGACCGTCGTTTCTGATCCCGTGAAGAGGCTGGTCGATGCCGATTCCCGCCAGGCCGCGGCCGGCCAGACGACCAGCCGTGCTATAGGTAAAGCCGTAGGCATCCCCAGTAGTTCCATGCGCGTACTGGACTATGGGGTGGCATCCGTTACTTCGGGGAGGATGGTTGGGTACGGTGAGTACGAACCGCATCGATTCCACCTCTTGAACCTGAGGTCTTCCCTCCTCCCCGGTAAGGATGCTTCCTCCATCCTCGGCTCCATAGTAAGGGATCTCTCCCTCTATGAAGTAGGGCGCCTCATAACGCCCCTCCATCACGAAATACGAAGCATGTCTTCTGGGGGCCCATTCGAACCGCCTCTCTTCCCATGTGAGATCGTTGTCGAAGACGACCCAGCTAGTTACCGACGGTGGGGACCGGAGGTGTACCATCTCCCGCATTCCTCGAACGTCATCTGTTACGCGCTGGGTGGTAAAGACAGTGGCTGCTACGAGATGCTCCGGATCCATGCCCTCCTCCGCGAAGAGAGCTCGAACGGGGGCGAGGCGCTCTCTAGTCCTCTCAATCAAGGAGTCCGAGAACTCCGGTATGCACAGCTCATTCTCGCAAAGCACCAGGCCGGTCAGCTCACAAGGAGCGATTGGCGAACCGCCGGCGTCCAGCACATCTCTTGTCAAGACCAGGGCGTAGGTCGTGCTCTCACGCAGTGGAAAGCCCCAGAGAGGTGCCGCCGCGACCAGGAAATCAGGGCGGAAGCTGTCACCCTCATCGTAGTAACCAATCCGTAGCGGAAAGCGCCTACCCCGTTCGGGGGAGTCAGGATCTATGTCGACGAGCTGCAAGGAAGCGTTGGCGTCCATAGCCGATGATGGGTCCATCGGTAGGGAGTCAGGGTCGATGGGGCCGTCAAAGGCGACATAGACCGGGGTGTTCAGCCCGAAACCGTTTAGAAGTTCTTCCGCTTCGTCCGTGTATGTGTCCACGAGTTCTACGCCGCGGGGGTTTGGGAAGCCGCGAAGGTTGATGCCTCTCTCGAGTATCCTGTGATTCGATGGGAATGGATGAGCGAGCCAGTCGCCCAATGCGCTCGAGCTTGGGTCGTACCGAACCCGCGTTGCTTCCTCATCAAGGCAGGGAATCACGAGAGAACCGCAGCCGGCTATTACAATGCCAGCCGCCATTCCCAATAGAACTCCATAGGAGGCTCGGCGTCTGCTTGAAGTCTTGTCCATGAGTGGTCATCCATGCCTTGTTGTCGGGCAAACAAGAGGCCACGCTCTCAGCGAGCCTGGGGCCTATTCCAATCGTGCGTTGCTCATTGTGCATGGTTTCAACTGCGATGGCGAGCAGGATGGTCACAGCTTGCGTGTTGCTCGTTTGCTTTCCCATGCACAAGGTGACATCACGGGATGTCCACTCGCTCGAAAACCTCCCTACCGGTCGAAGCGCCCATGGCGCGCACAACGAGAAGGCGCGCTTGTCTTGGACCTAGCTTGGGGTGACTCGAATGGACCGTGGTGATTGGAGGCAAGGCCTGTTGGGGGCTATGCCCTCGGGGAGGGAAGGGGGCTACTGCACGCCGCCGTCCCTAGTTGGGTACAGCATTGCTGCGAAGCGGCCGAGCGAGAAGCATGAGCCACCGAGCCTTCAAGCGGTCCGGCTGGAGACCACTCGTGCTTGCAGCTTGCGTTGCTTTCATTGTCGAAACAGGTTCGGTGACTACAACCATGTCGAGACGCCCTTCGAAAGACTGGTAGACGTGCTTTCGGCAGCCGCGGGATTGGGGGCAAGATCGGTGATTCTAGGGGGAGAAGGAGAACCAACTCTCCACTCCCGTTTCGGGGACATCATCGATGCCGTGCATTCTCTTGGCATGGTTCCAGTCGTTGTTTCCAATTGTCTGAACATGAGGCCGAAGCTTGCTAGGTTCTTGTTCCAGCGTCAGGCCTCGATAGTCTGCAAGATCGGCTCTTTGCGCCCCGACGTGCAGGACCGCATGAGCGGAGTCGTCGGGTCTCATGCCAAGATGAGGGCCGGAATGGATCATCTTCTCGGTGCCGGTTTCGGCCACTCGAACGACGCCTTGCATCTTCGATTGGGGGCATCCTTCCCCTTGTGCCGAATGAACTTGGAGGAGGCAGGTGTCATCTGGCGCTTCCTTAGGAGCAACGGGGTCTTCCCGGAGGTGAGGCTTCTGACCGCGCCTGTTTTGGCGGACCCGGCGCTGCTCGGACAGCTCTTGTCCGCAGCCGAGATTAGGGACTGCCTTTCGATGCTGCTCGACCAGGATCGGCGTGAGTATGGATACAGCTGGTCGCCTCATGCGTTGCCGGTGAACCCCGCACGGCCCGGTCAGGCATGCGTGCCGCATATGACGGTACAAGGATACGTCAGGCCCTGTGCGCTTCTCGAGCTGGAGAACCATGCGTTTCTTGGTGAGAAGAGCGACCAGGCGTTCAACGTACATAGCCGAAGTCCCTGGGAGATCTTGACCGACGTCATGACCGGTCATCCTCGTCCCTGGTCCTAGTAGGCTGCGCATTCTCCTGGCGTCATGGCACAAGGTCGGTTACGTCTTGTGCGGCATGGGCAAGCGAATCGAGACGACTCATCCAACTCATCATGCGCCGCGATGGTGGTGGAATGTTCGAGAGATCGTCTTGGGAGCCAACGACGGCCTCGTGTCGACTCTGGCTTTCGTGGCGGGCGCGGCAGCGGCTGTACCCGATCCCGGCATCATACTCCTGGCGACGATCGTCGAAGTAGTGGCGGGTTCGATCTCGATGGGTTTTGGGGCC
>SKWY01000119.1 GCA_007128675.1 Deltaproteobacteria bacterium
AACGTCGGTTCGCGTCGGCGTTCCTTGCCAAGGTTTCGAAGAGATGATTGCCGTCTTCTCAAGGGACCTCTATTGCCAAGCCGAGGGCGGGATAGACCGTTGGACCGCCGAGATCGATCTCGTCACCCAACACCGTGGCGCTGGAGACGGCCATCATGGCGGTCACCTCGGCAAAGACGCGCAAGAAACGCCAGCCGAGCCCCATGCCCACGGTGCCGCCGAAGAAATGGACGAAACCGTCTATTGTATCGGTGACTACAATCGGCTCGTAGTCGGGATGCTCTATGTGCAGCTCCAGCGGGATGCGAAAGCCTCCCGCTCGGTACTTCAAGGCGCCGTATGGGTGCAGGATCGTCAAGAACTCGCCGCTTCCAATTACGGCGATCTCCGTGTCGATCCTCAGTGGATCGTTGAGCACGATATGCTGGAACAGCTCATACTCATCTCTCAAGAACTCCTGGACATCAACGAAGAGCCAGTCGTAGACGTAGTACTCGGCACCACCCAGAACAGCCAGAGAGAACACGGAGTCCTCTTCGCCGCCGACGAAGCGCCACTTTACGTCTCCACGGGCGGACAGGGGCGTGAGCCTGAAGCCCGCGTCTAGATTCGGCGCCAGTCCGGCGCGTATGGACACCTCCGCCATCGGGGCGGGCGGGAAGAGGGCGAGGCCCACGGCGTTGCGAAACATCTGCCTTATCTTTTCCGCGTCCTCGGGATCATCAGGGTCTAGTGGAGGAGCCTCGCCCGCTTGGATTGCCTCCAAGAGCTCGATGTATTCGTCCGATAGGCAGGCATTGATGCCGTCTTCTCCGTTATCTCGCAAGGAGCTTACGCAGACTCTTGGATCCATCTCTCGCATCACCCCTCCGCCGGGGATGTACAGGCCCGCGCCTGCTCCCACCCGAACGCCGGGTGCCGATACGGTATCGGCCGTCTGGAGGGTGGACAGGTTGGTCGCGCAGCCACCAGCGAGCAGACTCGAGGCTACTATCGCCGGCAGAAAAGCAAGGGAACCATGAGAGCGCACTTTGATTTGCATTCTTTGATCATTACGTCTCTTGCGCATGCGACGTCAAACTCGAAAGAGCCCAAATCGCCTGGGGGCTCGTGGTCCGGATCCCATTTGCTTTATGCATCGCCAAAAAAGAGCGGGCTCGCGGTCCGGATCCCATTTGATGTCGCGCATCGCCACGATAACAGGCGCGCGCCCCGAATTGTCTGGGCATTCGCGGTCCGGATCCCATTTGGTGTCGCGAATTGCCACGACAAGGGGACCGGCTGCAAAATCGCCTGGGAGCTCGTGGTCCGGATCCCATCGCAAATCGAGAACGGTCCACAAGTCCGCATGTAAAGACTCGTTACGCTTGTGGAGTGTAGCTGTATGCGACACTGTCGCAAAATAGGGCAGGCCTTCGTATTCCCTGTTCTGGCTCCGATTGGTCCGGAGATCTTCGTGGCTGTCAAAAGAGGCGTTGCAGTTACGCGGCTTTACGCGAGTTTTCTTCCTTCTTTGCCCTGCTGTGGCGGCTCCTATTCCGCATACGGCCTCTCGAAAAAGAGAGGCAAGTCTTGGCACGTCCTGTGCTCTACCCTTAGACATGGGTACTTCGCGCATAGTCATCGAGAGGGTCACGGGTCACGACGGTATCTTCGCGGCCCGCAAGGACGCCTCTCGAGCAGCGCCGGAATCAAAGGAGCAAGCCATGCTTCGCCAAGCACGTCGGTCCAGGGTAGCAATACTTCCGTTGACTCTTCTGCTTGCTTCTGGCTGCGGAGACTACCTTGCCGGCTCGTGGATGGAGCCGGAGGCGCCGGTCAGCTTTTATGCCGTGGATTCAGAACTGGCGGCGAGCTTCTCGGTGGACCCGGATGGTCTCGGTTATGTATCGCATGCCGTTGAGGCGGAGGAGGAGGTCTTCGACCGCGTAGGCATGATGCTCGATGCGAAGCGGACCCCTTCCTTCGATGTTCGAGTGTCCCAGGATGGCGCATTCACCTGGTCCGAGTGGTTCCCGCTGCGTATCACTTGGAACGAGGACATTCTCTACAACATGCATGTCGATGTTCCTCACGGAGGTACTCACATTCAGCTTCGGCTCCGTGATATCGAACCTGACGAACTCTTGTTCCTGAACGTCGAGGGGTTCGTCTTCGAGCCCGAGCCTTGGGCCGATCCCGACGAGCTTGAAGAGATCCACGGGCTTGGCACGCAGACGCAGGCGCTCGCGGCCAGCTCAGGGGTCGATGTGATGAGGTCAGGTTGGAATGCTCGCGCCCATCGCTGCTCCACCAATCACACAATCAACCGAATCACCGTCCACCACACGGTTACGCCGAACAATGACTCGATAAGCATGGCCGCCCGAATGCGCTCCATGCAGAACTACCACATGGATAGCCTGGGCTGGTGCGACATCGGCTATCACTTCAACGTGGGGCAGGACGGAAGAGTATATCAAGGTCGAGTCGAGACCCTGATGGGCGCCCATGTCGGCAACAACAACCTTCACAACGGGGGTGTCGGCTTCATCGGGACGTTCACGAGCGTGGTGCCCTCGAGCGCGATGATGAACGCTGGAGCAAGGATTCTTCGAGCCATCGGGAGTCACTACGGGTTCAGTCTCTCCAGAAGCAGCGTCAAGGGCCATCGCGAGTATGCGTCGACGAACTGCCCTGGCACGGCGTTTTATGCCGAGCTTGGCAGCCTCGTGAATCTGGCGAATAGCGGCGCCGGCGGTGATGGCGGTGGAACCACTCCTACCCCGGGTAATGGCACGTTGAGAGGGGTCATCTTCTGGGGCACCAACTTCGATCAGGATCTTCAGGACAGCTCCAAGCGCATCTCCGGTGCCACGGTTCGGCTCAACACCGGGCAGAGCACGACTACCGATGGTGCCGGGAACTACGTCTTCAACGTGCCGGCGGGATCATATACGGTGACGGCGAGTGCCTCGGGCTACTCCACCGAGACGCTGAGTCGAAGCGTATCGAGCGGGGAGACTACCTGGGGCAGCATCATGCTCACTAGGGAGACGGCCTCCACCGGTACGCTGCGAGGGGCCATCTACCATGGAAGCGATCTGCAGAATATGTCCAATCGCATATCCGGTGCCACGGTGCGTTTGAATACGGGACAGCAGGTTACAACCGACGGTGAGGGCTGGTACCTCTTTGAGGTTGATCCTGGAAACTACACTGTGACCGCCAGCAAGAGCGGCTACTCGACGGAGTCCCTGAGCCGCACCGTAACGAGTGGTGATACGATCTGGGGCAGCATTCGCCTCGTCCCCGAGGCCCCGGAGCCGGAACCGGAGCCCGAGCCGGAACCGGAACCCGAGCCTGAACCTGAACCCGAGCCGGAACCCGAGCCGGAACCGGAACCGGAACCCGAGCCACAGCCCGAGGAGCCGGCAGAAGAGCCGGCGAAAGAAAGTGGAGTCTTCGGCTTCGTCTATGACGTCTCCGCCGGAGATCACGCCAGGGTCGCCGGAGCGGTGGTTCGCGTAGGGGTCGACGAGGTTCTCACCGACGCGAGCGGATCATTCGAGATCGATATCAACCCCGGCACTTATGCCGTGGTCGTGGAGGCTGAGGGATTCGCCTCCTACTTTGGCGAGGCGACGATCGCCGAGGAGATGATGCTTCGCCTGCAGATCGCTCTCGAGCCGCTGGGCTCTCTCTCGGACGCAATATGGATCTCGTTCCCCTATGATGGAGAGTTCATCACGGAGCCAGGTGCTCTCGTTACGGGGACCTTCGACTACGATACTGTGGGCAGCATAGAGGTCAACGGCGTCGAGGCGACGTTTGACGAGCAGGCGCGCACCTTCTCGGCGGCCGTGACTCTCATCGACGGGGACAACCTCATCGAGGCCGCCTTGCGAGACGTGGAAGGTAGGCTCGTAGCCATGACGTCGGTGACGGTCACCGTGGATCTCAACGGCAAGAGCTGGGGGTGCAGTACCAGTGAAGGCAGTGCGCATGCCGCCATGCTCATGCTCCTTGTCTTGGGACTGATGGTCGGTGGGATGCGAAGGCGCCTTCCCGTTTGAGGTCCTTCTGTCTTTGTTTGGCTCATTATTCCAAGCTGCCTCGCGCTAGAGCGCTTCGCTAGGGGTGGGGCAGCCAAACGCTCTGGCCAAACAAAGGCATTCTTCTTGTGAGTCCCAGGTCTGTCATGATCGGGACAGGGCAAGCCCTATGCACCACTCCTCGTAGCGGCAAGATGATTGTGGCCGGGGCCCTTAGTATGGGAGGCGCTCGTCCGGATCCTTGAGGGCTGTTGGCGGCCCAAGAATCTCCCCGAGGACGAAGGCTCGGCGAAGCTCGTCTACCGGGGCGTCCTTCAGACCCTGGGCATATGTTGCTGAGGAGTGGCGAGTGGGTCGCCTATCGTCCTTGGTCTTCGCATTCTTCTTTGAAGCTTTCCCAGCCAGCATGGCGGCGCGCCTTTGCTGTTCGGCGATTCCTTCTTCCAACCCGGTGGAGCCAGTCGCTGAATGATCAAGCATCGTCGATAAATCCTCCATGCTAGGCTCTTGGCCGGACCCGATCGGGATCTTACCTTCACTAGGCCGCCTTGCCCCTGAGGATGGCGGAGGCGGACCAACTCCCTTGGGTCTTGTCGGGGCATCGAAGCCGCCTTTGGAATTGTCCTCGTCGGAAAGCATGGCCATCGCCTTTTTCGCATGGGAATCGTTCGCAGCCCTCCATCCAGCGATGAGCAACACGACGAAAAAGATCAAAACGCCTACGAACTCGGCCATGTGCTTATCAGCCCCTGTTCTTGCTCTTGGTTGACTCGCCGGTTCCGGAGATGGCGGTTCTCATGCGGGTGTCGGCATCTATGTTTCGGATCTTCTGGTAGTCCATGACCCCGAGGTTGCCGCTTCGGAATGCCTCGGCCATCGCCAGCGGGATTTGGGCCTCGGCCTCGACCACCTTGGCTCGCATCTCCTCGACGCGTGCCTTCATCTCCTGCTCGGAGGCTACCGCCATGGCTCGGCGTTCCTCGGCCTTCGCCTGTGCGATTCGCATGTCGGCTTCTGCTTGGTCGCTTTGCAGCGCGGCGCCGATATTCCTGCCAACGTCGACGTCGGCGATGTCGATCGAGAGGATCTCGTAGGCTGTCCCCGAGTCCAGCCCCTTGGAGAGAACGAGTTTGGATATCTGATCGGGGTTCTCGAGTACCCTCGCATGGTTCTCGGCCGAACCGATGGCGGAGACGCAGCCCTCGCCAACGCGCGCCAGAATCGTTTCCTCCCCAGCGCCGCCGACCAGACGTTCGATGTTCGCGCGGACGGTCACTCTGGCCACCGCGACGAGCTGAATTCCATCCTTGGCTACGGCGGCTACACGCGGGGTTTCTATCACCTTCGGGTTGACGCTTACCTGAACCGCGTGCAGTACGTCTCGGCCCGCCAGGTCGATTGCGGCGGCCTGCTGCCAGGGGAGGCTTATGCGGGCGCGCGTGGCCGATATCAGCGCGGTCACCACGCGGCCAACGTTGCCTCCGGCAAGAACGTGTGCCTCCATCTGGCCAATGTCCAGGGAAACTCCCGCCTTGGTGGCGCTGATCAAGGGTTGGATCACCTCTCTTGGGTTGACCTTTCGTAGGCGCATCCCGATGAGCGTACGGATCTTCACGTGGACGCCCGAGAACAGGGCCGTGATCCACAATCCAACAGGGACGAAGTGGAAGAAAAGCCAGATGACGATTATGGCGGCAATGCCGCCTCCGATGAGGATCAGCTCAAACACAATATGCCTCCCAATTGTTGTCTATTGATTTGGTATCCAGAAGTAACCTGCCGTTAGTTGGAGTGACATTCAGGGCGTTGGGATCAGGCCGACTCATCCTGTGTATCCAGCGGTCGTACGACCCTACGATTGCCCGTATCCTCGATTACCTCGACCTGGGCTCCGGCCTCGAGGAAGCGACCCTCCGTGACGACGTCGACGGGCTCGCCATCGATCTCCACGGTACCCGCCGGCCGCAGATCCGTAAGAGCCACACCAGAGCGTCCCCGATAAGAGCCGGCCTTGCTCTTGCCCCACGGAGGTCCTATCGAGCCTTCGCCTTCGGTCTCGTCGGGTCCGGTGACAGCCGATAGAAGGACGACCTTCGAGAAGAAGCGATTCCTCGGAAGGTTCGCAAGCATCGCCCAGGCCCCAGCTACCATCAACAAAAGGGAGGCGCTGACTACGTAGAAGGCGCGAACCACCTCTCCCGGTAAGCCCCATTGGCTCATGCGAGAAAGAAAGAGGCCGGTAACGAACGAACCGAGGCCAAGAAGGCCGAACACTCCGAAGCCGGGTATTACAAACACCTCCACAGCCATCAGCGCTACTCCCACTCCGATAAGAATCGCGCTTTCCCATCCCGCCAGGCCGGCGAGGTGATGGCCCCAGAAGTAGAGTCCTAGGCAAGCCACGGCTACCGTGCCGCCAAGACCGAAGCCTGGAGACTGTAGCTCGAAGAACATGCCCAAAAAGCCAAGGGACATCAGAAGCGAGGCCACGACGGGGTTGGTGAGGAACCGAACGATTCGCTCGGCAAGCGTGGGATCGGTTCTCACGAGCTCGTCGGCCGGCGCCCCCAAACCTTCTATCAATGCATCGAAAGAGGCGACGGTGCCATCGGCGAGCCCCGTGGCGATGGCCTGGTCATGGGTGAGGGTGAGTAGCTTGCCCGATTCGGTCAAGCCGTCGATGCTTACCGATTCATCCACCATGGCTTTTGCTATTTCGCTATCCCGGCCTCTTCGTTCGGCCGTGGAGGCGAAGGCGGTGCGAAGCGCAGAGACCATCTTCTCCCCAGCCATCCGCCCATCGCCATGTACCGGTGCGGCAGCGCCAATCGAGGAGCCGGGGACCATGTATAGCTTCTCGGCGGCAATCCCAATCAGCGCTCCGGCCGAGAAGGCCTGCCGGTTTACGAGAGCGATCGTCGGCAGGTCACTGTCCAAAAGGGCGTCCTTTATTTCCAACGTGGCATCGACTCGCCCGCCTGGAGTGTTGATGTGAAGCACCAACGCGCCCGCGCCGGCTTCCTTGGCCATCCGTAGCGATCGCCGGACATAGGCCGCAAGTCCAAGCTCGATCTCTCGATCTATGGAGATCGAGTAGATCGGGCCATCCACCGGCTTCAAACCTGCAATTCTTCCGGTGTCGGGAGAAGCCTCTCCTTGCACCATCCGCTCGATATCCAGATTGTTTGGCTCCCCGGATGCTTCGATGCCGCCGCTCGTGTCTCCAAGAACCGGTCCCACGGCGATCGAAAGAGCGCCAAGGGCAAAGGCTGTTAGGGCAAGAGCTCGCAGCATGGTTCCTCCATCGGGGTTGACGACGACTGGAGACGCGCCCCATGCGGCCTCCGTCAGTAGTCCCCAGATGGGAAGGATTCCCTCAGTGAGGCCCAAGATGCAACCTGAATGGAGCTTGAATCGTAGACCAGACGATTGAACGGAGATGGCGGGCCGGCGAAACCCCATTGGGATGGCTCGGGAGTTATTGACTGAAGGGCGGGAGGCGGCGACCCTGATGCGTCATGAAAGTATTCTTCGGCGTAGAGTCGATCCCGACAGGATCCCCGCAAACCGTGCTGGTCATGGGGACCTTCGATGGCGTGCATCGGGGCCATCAGGCGCTAATCGATCTTTGCCGCGCGCGCGCCGGAAAGATTGGCGCCGAGCCCTGGGCGTTGACGTTCGATCCTCATCCATCCACGATTCTCGGCCCAAGCCTGGCGCCCCCCCTTCTTTGCACCACCGAAAGGCGACTCGAGCTTCTTTGCAAGGAGGGGGTCCTCGCGACGGTCTTGCTCCCCTTCGATGAAACGCTTGCCTCCACGTCGTGCGAGGAGTTCGTGGAGCGCTACCTTCTGCCCTGTGGGGCCCGTGAGATCGTTGTCGGGTACGACTTCACCTTTGGAAGGGGAAGAGTCGGCGATGTTTCGACTCTCGAGGATCTTGGCCGGCGGTTTGGCATCGCGGTTCATGTGGTGCCGCCGGTTTCCATCGAGGGAGGCATCGTTCCAAGCTCCACCAAGGTTCGGCAGCTGCTCCTCGAGGGCAGGGTCGAGGCGGCCGCCACATTGCTCGGGAGGCCACACGATGTCGGAGGGCGAGTCGTCCCTGGCGAGGGGCGGGGCAGGACGATCGGTTTTCCTACGGCCAATGTCGATGTGGAAAGCCCGGTCCTGTTGCCGGCCAACGGTGTCTACGTCGTTCGGGTGGCTCTGGGGGACGATGAAGGTACCTCTAGCTCGCTTGTTAAGGCGAAAGAGGAGAGTGACGGCGGCTCGGAGGACGGCTCCTGGTGGGCGGGCGCGGCCAATATAGGCACGAACCCGACCTTTACCTCTAGTTCACGGGTGCTGCTCGAGATCCACCTGATAGAGCCCCTTTCTTCCCCGTCGTCCGAGGCAAAGCACATGGGAATGGCGGGGCCGGGAAGGGCTCTAGGAAAGAGAGGCTACGAGGGACCGTCGCTGGTCGGAAAGAAAGTCTTCGTCCAGTTCGTCAAGAGACTCCGTAAGGAAAAACGGTTCGCGTCCGCCGATCATCTGGTCCAGCAGATAAAAGACGATGTCGAGCAGGCTCGGCGAGTTCTCTTGGAAGATGGCGATGCCGAGGGCCTCTTGGACGCATGATCTCCACCACGGCTTCGACCCAGCTCTTCGGGGTTCTTGGTTCTCCGGTCTCCCATTCCCTCTCCCCCGCCATTCACTCGGTGGCCATCGAGAAGGAGGGGATCGACGCCGTCTACCTGGCCTTCGAGGTTGGGCCCCAGGCGTTGTCCGCGGCGCTCGATGGGCTTCGGGCAATTGGAGCAAGGGGCCTTAGCATCACTGCTCCGCATAAAGAGAGGATCTTGCCTCTTCTCGACGGAGTGAGTGATCTGGCCAGGAGAGTCGGCGCCGTCAACACGGTTTTTCGTGGCTCTAGGGGGGAGCTGTTAGGCGACAACACGGATGTTGGTGGGCTCGAAGCCGCAATCAGCGAGGCAATCGTGGACATATCCGGTCGCTCTACCGTGGTCCTCGGGGCCGGCGGAGCCGCGTCAGCGGCCGTGGTCGCGCTGGCAAGGGGGGGAGCGCGACAAGTAACCGTTTTGGCTCGCGACGAGGAGCGAGGCTCGAGGCTGGTCGAGCGCCTTCGCTGCTCGAAGGCCTGCCCGCGGGCGATCTTGAAAGTGGGCTTGCTGGAGGAGAAGCCCCCTTGCCTCGAGGAGGCGGCGGTGGTGGTGCAGGCCACATCGGCACCGATCCTCGAGGGGCCAGGGGTAGACCTCTCCTCATGTTCACGAGGCACCTTGGCCCTCGATATGGCCTACGATGGGATCACTTCCGGACCTGCTCTTGCCGCATACACCGGAGAGGAAGAGGAGTCTTCCGAAAGGAGGCGCCCGCCTTGCGACACCGCCTTCATAAGGGAGGCACGGAAGGCTGATCTAGAGACCATCGATGGCGTCAGAGTGTTGATTCATCAGGGGGTTCTGGCCTGGCGCCTTTGGCTGGGCAGGCCGCTTGGTCCCGAATCCGAGCGGGCAGTGTTCGAGATCTCCAAGAGTTACCGGGAGATTATGTCTAGGCCAACTGATTCCGAAGCTTGATCGACAGTGGATCTCGGGGGTAGACTCCAAGCGCTTCATTCATGCAAGGAGAGGTAGCGCATGGCGGGAAGGCTCGGCGAGCTTCTGGTTCGAGAGAACCTCATTTCACTTCAGCAGCTACAGCAGGCTCAGGACACCCAGAAGCGGGAGGGCGGCCGTCTCGGCTACCACCTAACCAAGCTGGGGGCCATCGAGGAGTCCGAGCTTACTGACTTCCTGTCGAAGCAGTACGGGGTTCCGTCCATCGACCTGAACAACTTCGACATCGATGCCGAGGTTATTCAGCTCATTCCCAGGGATGTGTGCGACAAGCATGTGATCATACCCGTGAACCGGGCTGGAGCGTCGTTGATTGTCGCGATGAGCGATCCGTCCAACATATTCGCCATCGATGACATCAAGTTTCTGACGGGCTACAGCATAGAGGTCGTAGTCTCCTCCGAGGAGGCAATCAAGGAAGCGATCGAGCGCTACTATAATGTTGGTCCCTCCTATGACGAGGTGATGGAGGGCTTCGACGAGGCCGATATCGAGGTCAGCGATGACGCCGACGATGATGCCCTCGATCTCGAGCGCAGCGCCGAGGATGCTCCAGTCGTCAAGCTGGTGAACCTGGTCCTGGTGGACGCCATCAAGAAGGGCGCCTCCGACATCCATGTGGAGCCTTACGAGAAGGACTTTCGCGTTCGCTTTCGTATCGATGGAGTCCTCTACGAAGTGATGCGTCCGCCGTTCAAGCTGCGAAACGCCATCACCTCCAGGCTCAAGATCATGTCCGATCTCGACATTGCCGAGCGCCGCCTCCCCCAGGACGGGCGCATCAAGCTCAAGCTCGGCAAGGGCCGTGAGATGGACTTTCGCGTCAGCGTGTGCCCGACTCTCTTCGGAGAGAAGGTCGTCATGCGGCTCCTCGACAAGAGCAACCTGCAGCTGGACATGACCAAGCTGGGCTTCGAACCGGCGCCGCTCAAGGAGTTCAAGGAGTGCATCCACCGTCCCTACGGTATGGTCCTGGTCACGGGACCCACCGGCTCGGGCAAGACAACTACGTTGTACTCGGCTCTCTCCGAGCTGAACCAGATCAAGGACAACATCTCCACCGCCGAGGATCCCGTCGAGTTCAACTTCGCGGGCATCAATCAGGTGCAGATGCACGATGACATCGGCCTGAACTTCGCTGCCGCGCTCCGTTCATTCTTGCGCCAGGATCCCGACATCATCATGGTGGGTGAGATTCGCGACTTCGAGACGGCGGAGATAGGTGTCAAGGCCGCTCTTACCGGTCACTTGGTGCTCTCTACGCTCCATACGAACGATGCTCCCTCGACGGTGAGTCGTTTGCTCAACATGGGTATCGAGCCTTTTCTCGTGACCGCATCCGTCAACTGCATCGTGGCGCAGCGTCTCGCTCGGCGGCTTTGCACCGAGTGCAAGAAGAAGGTTCCGACGGATGAGCAGGTGCTGCTCGACATCGGGGTCGATCCGGAGGAGATCGGCTCGTTCGACGTTCATGAGAACGCGGGATGCCGCACCTGCAACGATACGGGCTACAAGGGGCGGGTAGCCCTCTACGAGGTCATGGCGTTCAGCGAGCCTCTCAAGGAGATGGTAATCAATGGCGCCTCGACGGCCGAGCTGAAGGCGGAGGCTCTTCGTCTGGGAATGCAAACGCTTAGAATGGCGGCAATCAACAAGCTCAAGGAAGGGACCACCACCGTGGCGGAGGTGGTTCGGAACACCGCGCCGGATCGCTAACGCCGGCC
>SKWY01000494.1 GCA_007128675.1 Deltaproteobacteria bacterium
TGAACTTGCCAGCCTAGCATGTCTTCGCGCCTCTTCGCCGCCTAGAGACCATCGATTCAAAGGCGCATGACCACCCCATACGGCCACACCGTCGTGAGGCGCTCTTCCAAGAGGCCCCCCTTGAAATCGCCCCGCGCTAGAGACGCATCCATGCCATGGTCCTACTCTCTTCCTCAAAGGGGTTCGTCTTTGACTGGATTTCGACGTGGAAAAATCCCTCAGCACTTGGGGGACTTGTTGCGCCATGTAGCATCCAGCTAGAATCTAGCCTCGATTCGTGATCATCAACGCTAGGATCAAAAGCGCGGGATGCAGCATTCCTTGGCTCGTCTAGCATTACTCCGGCGCTTCGAGCCCACTTCAAGCATCCCAAGCAAATGCCGAGAAGCCAAATGAGGAGAATTTCACCAATGCGTCGAAATATATGGGTTTCAGCTCTATTCCTGCCTTTCCTTTTGCTGAATGGCTGTTCTGAAGGCGAACCGGACACCTACGAGATATCTGGTACCGTTGTGGATTCCGATGGCTCCGGACTACAAGGTGTAATCATCGAGTTCGGAGCGGGTATCTCCTCTGGTCTGACCGGTGCGAACGGATCTTGGTCCAAGGCCGGCCTCGAGGGCTCCGTCACGGTTACGCCACGTAGGGAAGGCTGGACGTTTCAGCCCCCGTCGATCACGGTAAATGGAGCCAGAGACGATGTGGACTTCGTGGGTACCGCCGAGCAGGTGCAGACCGAGCATACGGTTACCGTCATGGCCGATCCAGCCGCGGGTGGCACTGTCGACGGCGGTGGCACCTTCGATACGGGAACTGAAATAACGGTAACCGCGACCGCCAACGAAGGCTTCATGTTCCTCGAGTGGACCGAGAACGCAAACAGGGTGAGTCTGGATGCGGCTTACACCTTTATTGTGGATGCCGATCGTTCTCTTACGGCGCGGTTTGGAGAGCCCAGCTTCGAGACAGCCGTAACGCTGACTGGCGGCGCCTCATCGTCGGATCGTTTCTCCGGTTCTCAAACCGCTGGCAACCTGATTGCGGATGCGATGCTGGATGCAACGGAAGCGAGCATTGCGCTCTTCCCATCGGTGAACATGCAACATGGGGTGGCGATCGAGCCAGGCAGCTTCACTGCCGAGGACCTTTTGTCGATCTACGCCGGCCATATTGCGGAGAACAGCGTAGTCGTCGCCGACATTTTGGTGAGCGATCTGCAGGCAGTCATGCTTGCGAGAAGTCAGGCCTACGACAACGTCAATGATCAAATCTCGGGTTTTGAATACACCATCTATACCAATGAAAACGGAGAAGTCCGTTCCTTGACGATTCATGACGCCGACGGTTCCATGCTGCTTCCGGGTGATCTCATAAGAGTAGCGTTCTGCAGCCATACCTTCGAGAACCACTACGAAGTCGAGGGCCGGGTCCAAAACGAGCAGCTAATTCCTACCCCGCAGACTGAGATTCTCTTGCGCTACGCCGCGAGCTTCACTACTCCGATTCCGGCCTCTTTAGCCGATGATCGAATCTTCATCGAAGTAGACACCGAGCCTGGCCCTGCATTCGCCGAGACAGAAGTAACTCTGACTGCCGGTGAGAATAGCTCGGATAGGTTCACAGGCTCCAATACGGCCGCTAACCTAATCACCGATGCCATACGCGATCAAACTGGGGCCGACTTTGCGACAATCAACTCCACGGCAATGTCCGCCGGATCGGCGATAGAGCCGGGTTCCTTTTCCCAGGACGAGCTGCTTGCGCTCTACTCTCAGCATATCGCCAATAATCATGCTGTGGTAGGCGAGATTTCGGGCTCGGAGCTCAAGGCTCTTTTGCTTCGCCAGAGCCAGAGACACGACAACGTGGATATTCAGGTCTCGGGTTTCAGCTATGATATTCACTTGGACGCGAACGACGAAGCAGTATCCGTTACCGTCAGAGATGGGGCCGGCAACCCTCTTTCGGATTCCACCATGTATACGGTGACGTTCAATAGTCACAATTTCCAGTTCTATGACTTGGATGGAATCATTTCAAATAGGCAGGACACCGTCGAAAGCGAGCAAGAGATGTTGCTTCAGTATGTGGGCGCTTTGCCGGGACCGATACCCACTTCGCTTGCCAATGAACGGGTGACCATTGTCCCCGGCGGTTAAGGCATAGTAGGTCCGAATTTCCGATAGGGATATACGGATAAGAGGGGTCCAGAAGGAAAAACGCTGAGCCCTGTCTTCCATGCGAATGTGTCTAGCGTCGGCTTTAGCGAGAATGGCCCAAGCTAGTCGTGTCTCGCTATGCAAAGATCGGGTAGCGACTACGGCCGAGATGCCTCGATTCGTGGATGCACCAAAAGAGTGCGTGGTCTCGAATCGAGGCCCGCTAGCTTTCCAGGTCTTCAAGAACCTGAGGGCTTGTCGAAAGCTCCATCTACAAGCTCTATTCAAAGCCCTAGAATTACATGCCTTTTGTGGCTGGGCTTGGCAGGGCGAGCTTCACCTGCGCTCTTCGCCCGAGATCCCAGAGTAGCTTCACGCGTCTAATTAGGCATGGAGATGCGAAGAAGCGCCTTGAGACAACAGCCATCGACTCTATTGCGTGGTGCCCTTATCTTTCGCATTGGGGCGCTTGCAAGCCTATTTGTCGCGGCTGTCTACCTCGTGCTCTTTTTGCAGCATGACCTTCGAGCCGCGCCGGAACACCAGCATACAGAGCTGCCTTCCTCGACTGGAACGCCTGTTTCGGATCAAGATGTCGAGAGGCCAGACGTTGCAGCGCTTACTTCGGTCGCTCCCCCTGCGCCTCCTTGCGACGGGGGCAGCAGGCCGGTGAAGGGCCCTTTCGTGCTTCCGGCACTCCTCGATGAGATCGAGCCGTTGGAGCCCGAGGCCTCGTTAGACTCCTTCTATCCAAGGTTTCCGACTCCTCCGATGTCTCCTCTCTGCAAGAACATAATCTACAGCTACTCCCTTGGAGATGGAGAGCGAGTAGTATCGGATGTGCCCATACCAGAGCTGGAATGGCGAAGCCCTTTGTTTCATTTGAAGCGCATTCAGGTGCGAGAGGCCGTTTCAGGGAGCAGTCATGAAAGGCTCATCCTCTTCGGAACAATGTGTACGAACAGCCGCACGGGGGCACCAGCAGGTTGTCCAGCGCCGATTTGCAGCCTTCGTGTTCTTGATGAGGCCAAGAGGGCCTATATGGCTGTCCCGGTTCGTGGGGAAGCATTCCAAACCGCAATGCCAAGGCAGCAGGTTCTTGCGGCCGTTGTGCCCGCCAGCGTCGAGCGCTTCTATGTGAGAGTTGGAATCCCCGGCAACCCGGATGCGACCTGGTCCGTCGATTTGAATGCTGGACGGGCGGGGCGAAGGGGGACACCAGCCGGGGAGCGTCTCGAGAGCGACCTCGAGAGCATCACTGATCCAAGAGATGGCCTCGATCTCGAGTTGTTGTGGCGTCACAAGGGCTATGGATTCCAGGCTCAAGAGAGCTGCGTGAGAATTGTCTCCAGCCGGATGGCGGGAATCGCGGCCAGGAAAGCACGCGCGAGAAAGGCCGAGGATAGGCATCCCATAGTCGCCAAGGTTGCTGCCCTGGGCGAAGAGCACGGCATCGAGCTCGTGGTGCATGAGCACTCGAGGTCTCTGCCGATGCTTCGTTCAAACGATATACTATCTCCTCCGAAGCTCGAGGAGGTCGATCGGTTACTGCCAGTACTTACACGCGCACTTGAGCAGTACCCGCCGGGCTTCCTAGAGCGCTTGACCCCTGGCCCTATCGTGTTGGTATCAGAGTTGAGCAGGGAAAAGGAGCCCCTCTCGGGTCTCGCCTATTGGCCCAACAGTCCTTTCGAGAACACCTTCCTGAATGTAGGCGAGCTGAACGCAAGAGAGCCACATCTTGCGGCGGCGACGATCCATCACGAGATCTTCCACCTCATCCAGCATCGGGAAGAGGCTCGGGATGTTCTCTTTGGGTGGGCTCTTCTGAATCCTCCCGAAACCAGGTATGTTGGGGCCCGTTGGAGAGAACTCTCTGGGATTCAGCGAGGGATGGTATCTCGCTACGCCTCGGTGAGCGCGCGAGAAGATCAGGCCGAGACCTTCGCTCATGCGATGGCTTTGCCGACCTTGCTCGGAGTCCGGCTGCGAATGGACTCTCACCTCGAGGCCAAGGTGGGCAAGCTCAAGAAGGCGCTGATTGCTGTCGATCCACGGGGAGAGCCGAGCTTCTGGCAGGGCATTCTGGATCGGCCTTCATCCCTCGTTTCTCGCTAGCTCCACATGGCACATGAGACAAGTCGCCGCCGCGGGTACTGCCCCCATGACTAGATCCCGCAGCTTATCGGTGATGATTTGGAAGCGAGCGGAACCGGCGGGCTGCAAACCCAAGAAGGGCCAGTAAGAAGAAAGGAAGCGCAAGGGGGGCGGGCAGTGTTGGGCCTGCCGCGCTCGAGCTGGAGCAAGCACAGCCTGCTACTATGTTGGTGTTATCTGTCATGTTCCCGTTCGGGTCACCCGGCACAGGCTCTTCGGGCAGCTCGGGTTCCGGCTCGGGCTCTGGTTCGGGCTCGGGTTCCGGCTCGGGTTCCGGCTCGGGCTCCGGCTCCGGCTCGGGCTCCGGTTCGGGCTCGGGCTCGGGCTCGGGCTCGGGCTCGGGCTCGGGCTCCTCCTCGCCTACACATTCGCCCCATGCTCCCCAGTTGCATCCATCACACACGCGCTCTCGTTGACCGCCTTGACCACAAGCTTCCACATCCACCGTTCCCGCTGAGGAGCACTCGCAGGAGGGAGCCGGAGTGACGCGAATTGCATCCAGGACAATATTTCTGCCCTGATCGGCGCTGTTTCCGTAGTTGTTTCCGAGCCGTACCCACTGCTCTCCATAATCCTCATCTGCTCGGAAGCTGAACTGGCCGAGCCTCAACCACTGACCGCTGTGGGCGCTTTGGTCGAGCCTGAGAGTTTGTGTATTACCCGAGAACTGAACTCTGTAGACTGCGGATCTGACGAGGTTGTCGATGCCTGGGGGAATATAGGCGTCAACGACGTAATCTCCAGAGGCAGAAAACTCCATCAACCAGATTACGCCTTCATTGTAATTTGGCTCGGGATGGTCGGCGGTGATTAGATAGGCGTTGCCGCCGTGGCCGGATACGGACTGATGCGGTCCGCCGACAATCAATCCACAAACGGAGTCCTCCTCGAGTGTGACTGGGTTGTTCGCAATCAAGATGTCACAATCTTCGTCTGGTGGCTCCGGTTCGTCGGACCCCGGGGTGAGAATGTCGAACCTGGAGATGTTGCTGTAGCCGCCCATGGGCTCGGGAATGACCGCATTGCCGCCATATGATCCTCCAGTTCCGCTGCCTCCTATTCCCGAGTTGCGATGCATGGCGAAATGGAGGTGGGGGTTCATGCTCGTGTAGTTGCGTTGTCCGCAGCAGGACTGCCCAAGGGTGCCGATCTGCTGGCCCTGTTGCACGTGAGCCCCCTCGAAGACATCGTAGCGGTCCAGATGAGTGTAGATGCTCACATATGTGTGACCATCGGCATTGTAATCGTGACGAATGATTACTCGCATGCCATAGGATTCCCATCCAGCGGTGGCCCAGCCCGCCTTTACTACCGTGCCGCTGGCGACCGCGACCACCGGTTGTCCGGTCCCGTTATTCGGATGATCGGGAAGGACGAAGTCGAGGGCATAGTAGTCGTTCGCGCACATCGAGTCTCTTGTGCCGCAATGATATGACGACCCATTTGTCGGACCATAGCCGGCCGACACTCGAACTCTTTCGCCCGCCACGAAGGGCACGCGAATGTTGAAACCAGATGGCAGCGCGACAGCACCACCGGCATCGTCACAGGCGGTATTGCATGCTTGGCTCTCGTTGGCTGGTAGCCAAAGGGCAAGGGCGAGCATTGGCGCAAGGCAGAGAGTAAGCACGCGCATGACGGCGCCTCCAAATGTGGCGAGTTTCCAGAATAGAGATTGCCATCGCAAACAATGGGCATCTTCTATTATGCCTAATGGGATCGCGATTTGCTAGGGCGCGGCCTTGCAGCACGCGCGGCAATGTCGAGCCCCAAGACGTGTTCGCCTTGGGCCTCTAGACAAATGAGGTTGCGGTTGTACTGGCAAATCTGGTCATTCAGGGCAGCGCTAGAACCCAAGCACCTGGGTGTCTTCTGAACTGCTGCGATTAGAGCGGGCTAGATGAACGATTAGGGGCTCATACGGCAGGCCACGCGCAAGCCATGCGTTGTCGAGGATGAGAGTGGAAGCCTTGAAGGACAAACCTCTCTCAACGCCAAGCCAAGACCCTGAAGTAGGCACGGTTCGGTGGGACGGGAGTGACTATTGGGACTAATGGATGAGCCATGCGGACGCCTTCCGCATACAAGGCACTCACTCTCTCCGAGTCGGCCTGAATGAATGCTGGATTGTAGAGCCAGTTGCCGCCGTTTTGTTTACCCCAGGAGCCCTTGGTCAATATCCAGGTTATCCCCGTGCATTCGCCGGTCGGGCCGTCAGAAGTGGCACTGCAGGCCTGCAAGACGTAGAACCGGGGTACCGAGCCAAGGCCGTGGGTCCAGTGCTCCCAGCCGTTTACTTCGGAGGAGTCCAAATGGCGCCACTCCGAAATGAAGCTTGGTTCCATGCGCCAAGCCGTTGCCGTTCCGCCTACCGCCAGGTCATCCTCGACCGTCGCGCTCCCTTCAACCGACATATCACCATCAACATCGAGGTTTGCCCCCACCTCGACGTCTCCTCCAACGTTGAGGTCCGAGGCTGGCAGATCGAGGTCGCTGTGGACTGTGATGCTTGGCTTGTCCTGTGGAACGGCGCTATGCATTTCTTCCACCTGAAAGCTCTGCCCAGTTTCCGCGGAGTGGGATGAAAGAGCGGGCATTAGCCTCTGCCGGTTGATTAGTGGTCTTGCTGTCTCGCCACCAAAGCCATCGGGCTCGTAGATTGTTACGCGCAAGAATGCTTTCGTGTCTCCACTGAAGCTTTCCGCCGGAAACTCGAGGTTTGCAACGAAGTGCCCTGCTTCGATCGCAACCTGCCTTCGAAGCTCCCTGCCTATAGCTTGGCCTTCTTCATTCTCTAGCCTGAAGCCTAGGCCAAAGCTGCCTTGGCAGGGGACACCATCTAGATCGAGATAGCCCTGAAATGGCAAGGTAACCGCACTGGCAAGGCTAGTTCCTGGAAGGAATAGGACCAGGACCAGCGCGCCAATTAGGGGGGAAGATTTACTCGGGCTCATTTTTGCCTCCGGAAAGGCTTGGGGATTGAAGGTTCAAATCTGGGGCTTGAAGATTCTGTTGGTTGTGATGGGTTCAGAGATCACATGTATAGGCGGAGACCTCATCGCCAGGCCCGCACGCGATACCAAGCCTGACGACCAAACGACTCCCATCCTCCGGCGCCGCCTCCGTCTGGGATTCGCCAATAAGCCATGGCTTCCCTGCTCTGACTAATGTGTGCGTAGACGTTATGGGAATCGGACGTGATCTGGACTGGATTCGTAGCGCCGCCATCCCCCGTTCGGATGCCTCCATTGGTCAGGGTCACAACATGAGTCGAGCAGTTTCCCCACTGCGATACGTTCGCTCCGCACATTTGCAAATTCCAGTGCGAGGGAATGCTGCCGAATCCATGATTGAAGGTCACTCGGTTGTCAAAGTCGTTGTGGACCTGGACCCAGCCGGAGTCATAGTTTGGCCTGAAACCGCCTTCGGCTTCCAAGGAGCCCTCTATCTGAACGTCTCCGCTCAAGACTCCCCCAATCTCTAGATTGCGGCCCACCTCGAGGTTGCGTTCTACCTCGAGATTGTCCAAGACCTTAACGTGCCGAATACTTGCCCCCGGCACATCTGGATTGGACTCTCCCCGAATAGAATTACCGATGAGGGTAAGGGCCTGATGCATATTGGAATCGTTGACAATCTCGGCTCGCTCCTCTTGAGTGCCATCCGCGAAGCTCGCAGAACCGGAGCCCAAGGCCAAATCACCGAAAAATCTCAAGCGGCTAACGCCGGCCGGCAAGGGACTTTGTATATCGTAGACAAGAAAGCCGGAGTCGGAAGGTGCGGTGTGGGCCATGACGGCGGGGTGGACTCGTTGGCGATTCGTTAGTGGCCTTGCGGTCTCGATACCCTGAGAGTCAGTCTCGAAGACGGTTACTCCGAGAAAGAGTTCCGTGTCATCAATAAGTAAATGCCTTGGAAAGCGAAGAGGGGTAGCGAAATGGCCTGCCACAACGTCTACGTTCTTACGGGTAGTCGCCAAGACGGTTCCGTCGGCTCGCGAAAGTTGAAAGCCGAGATCGTATGTTCCATGGCAAGGCTCCCCGTCTAGGTCGAGATAGCCCTGAAAAGGCATGTCCAAGGTGTCTTGAGTTTCCTTGTGAAGCGCTTCTCCATCGGCGCGCCCCAGAAAGGCCATGAATACAAACAAAGCCAACACGAAGAAAAAGGCAAGTCGCCAGATATTCATATCATTCAACCTTCGTACACAATTTTGGTATAACAGCGGCTATCGTAGAGTGTATCCACCAGAGGCACACCCGGTTCCATCCTCATTGGGCTCGCACATCACTCAGTCTCCGCAGGCGGCCTGCCACTCCACTTCTTCGACGCAAGCGCGGCCGGCATCCTCGCAATCGGAAAGAATGCTGCCTTCTACCCCCGGCTGACAGGTACTGCCGATTCGTCCGCAGATGCCCGCCGCCGGCTGCCAGGCCCAACCTTCCTCGCATTCCTCCAAGCAGCGTGCGTCTTCTCCCGGCGGCTGCTCGCACAATTGATGCTCCAGGCACCCGGCTTCTCCACAGGTGATGGGGAGCCTACAGCCGCCGGTGTCGCAGATCTCTCCTTCTGGACAGCCGGAGACTTCACAATCTACCGGTGTAGTATCATCGCATGAACAACCGGCACCGCTCAAAAGTAGGACAAATAGGAAAAGAGCAATGTGCTTGAAGTATCGCATTCATACTCCATTCGGAGAATGCTGGATGTGAGAAGGAGTGATAACAGACTCAGTTCATATATGCGTCGAATTGATAAGCTACGCTTCTAAAGCTCAGTGAAATCGGTGTAGTAGATATACAGAATCAGGTCATCCAAGGATTGAAGATTGATGTCCATATTCACATATTCATCGCGCTGATTGATGACTAACTCCCAATGGCTGTTCAACACCGGTCTGTCTCTGAGTCTTTCATTCCGATACAAACTTTCGTCGGCGAAGACGCGTTCCTCACCGACTACAGCGTTGATCACAGCTGTTCGTTCAGGAAAGCGGTAGTGGAGCCTGTCGCCGAGAACACTATGAATCGTACCCGTTCCGCGCTGGCGTACATAGACGCGTGCAAGTGCGTCTCCAAGATCCGAGCCCAAATATTGAGCTTCCATGTAGAGGACCTTATGGTTGCGAGTAAGGGGGGAAAGGTGGGAGAGGCGGGTTGCGAAGGGTATGGTGAGGCGACCGTGAGCATTGAGTAGGTTCGTGTTGGCAAGCTCTTGTCGCATCAACGTGGTTCTCTCGCCATCAGTGAGGGCTTCGCCGGTTGAAGCCGTTCTCGGTATTTGCAGGATATCATCACGAAGACTCAAGACCATTACGCGGATGTCGGGATTGCCGTATTGGTACTCGAACTCCAGGAAGGCATCCTCTAGCTCGGCCAGATAGCTTTCGAGAGTGATGTCTCCATATGAAACCATGCGTACCAGAAACAGTTGAAGGAGCGCATCATAGCATTGGCTGGTGTAGTACTCATAGACACGGGTAGCGATGTATGCCGAACGCAGTGCAGATTGAAAAGTTCTATCGGCAGCGAGAATTGAGTCGTTCTTGTATATTCGGACATTGGGATCGTTTCGAGCGGCAGCGACATTGATTGATAGCTGCTCGGCCTCAGCCTGTTCATCCTGCAGTCTTTGTGCCTCATTGAAGAGGCTCACTATTGTGGAGATAGCGAGATAATGGCTCTTGAGCTTGCGTTGAACGTCGATCTGCAGGCTTGTTAGGTCAAGTAGAATGGTCTTGACGACGGCATCGGACTCAATGCGCGCATAGTCACACTCGCGCTCTGTTTGCCAGCGACCCAAATCGCGTTCCATCTCCTCCTTGTCCTTTTCGAACTCGTATATGAAATGATCGCAAGCGGCGACTCCGGCAATGGCAGCAATATAGGTTCCCGTCATGATTCCGGCGGTGATTGCTCCGGCAACAGTATTGTTGGCTGCAAGGTCATTGACCCCCTGTGCTGCTTCAGCAACTCTCCAGATCGTATCCTTGGCTATCTCGACATCCCGAATCTTTTGAGCAACGGCATCGATTTCGGTTTGTCTATTAAAGACGTATGCGGCCTCGGCCATAATGAGGCCGCATTGAGCTTCTACTCTCTGTCGCTCGATATCGATCAAGTCGACGAGTCCATCCAGATTGTCGCGAGCTTCACGAAGGTCGAGCACCGAGAGGTCCATTTCGACCATTGCCCTGTGAATCGCTCCGTTGCCGACGAAGCCGCAAGGATTGGCCATATTCTGTGTAACCGAACTCATCTCCGCGTATCTTGATATCGCGGGATAAATCTTGCCGTCGTCTCCTGCGAATGTGCCGCATATCTCGGCTAGCTGCTGTTCGTAGTTCATGCGTATGCTGGTCAATTCACTTTGAAAAGCGGCTTCGTCAACATCGTAGCTGCGTCTCTGATCGAGAGCGCTCTCTTCCTTGGCCGAGGCAATAGCGAGCTTCTCCTTGGCGATCTGTAGAGTCTTTTCGAATGCATTTGCGTCGCTGCCGGAGAGCGCAGGAAAGGGGATGTAATCGGGCTCGTAACCAAAAACGCTAAGCTCGTCGATGAGGCTGTCGTAGACTTGGCGCATTTCGAGAAGAGCCGACCTATAGCCTTTTTGGGCGAGTGTTACGCGATCGCTTATCTCTGGCCAGTCCGACATTGTGACGACGCCCTCCATTCGGAGCATGATTCGAGAGAGCATCAAGGACTCGAGATAAGCAGCCGTATAGGCGCGCTGGACAACGCGACGCGCCAAGTCCGGACGATTGAGTCTATGGTAGCGTTTGGCAACTTCGCTCCAGACACGTGATTTCTGTGTCGAGGCGCGTACCAGGCGATCGAAATAGGAGGTCACGGTTTCTCGCCGCAGGAAGGACTGCCCTCTTTCGAGCGAGCCCCAGAGAGTGGGGGAGAGCGAGTAGAAGCGATCGAGCGCCAGCTGGTAGTACTGGGCAGCTTGGTAGAGGGAAACCATTTCGAAGCCGGCTCCTCCAGAGAGGTTAATGCCGTCCGGCGGCTCGAACA
>SKWY01000306.1 GCA_007128675.1 Deltaproteobacteria bacterium
AGCCCCCAGGAAGGGCCATTGCATTGACCGAATCGGGGTCGTCTATCACCTTGAACGACCATGAGATCTCCGGCCTCTTCTCTCCGGTTGCCGCTACGATCGAATCCCCGAGAAAAGCAACGTAACGCTGAAGCTCCTCATCGGGATGGAGCTCGTAATGAGCTTCCACCTCCGCCGAGATCTGCCGCCCCAGCGCGACCTCCTCCTCCGGAGGAAGAACCACCTCACCTGCCGCTCGTCTGAGGCCAGCACAACCAAAAGCCGTCACCGTTGCAAGGAAGACGATGAGAGCCGCGCCTTGTCTCCTCCGAAGCCAATGAATCAATCTCTTGTTTGCCCGTCTCACTGGTTGGCTAGGAGCAGTCCAGCTGCGACCGAGGATCAGACCCCTTGGATAGCAGGCGGTTTCGACATAGGTTCTAGCAAAACCTTCAGGAGGTCTCGACATGGCACACCCCGTTATCTCGAGGAGGCTAGTTCGCCTCCTTTTCGCCGGAGGTATCGCCCTGGCTGTAATCGCGGGCCCTGCTCTCTCGCAGACTCCCGAAGAGGTCCTCGTTCGAGAAGGAAAGTCGGCAACCTTTCCCCTACCTCGCCAGCTGCAACGACTCGTGAGCGAGGATCCTAGCGTTGCTGTAGTGGAGATACTTCCAGACGGCAAGGCGAGAGTTACAGGGGTGTCGCCTGGAACTACGCAGCTCGTCGGACGAGATCACGCACAGATGCCGCTGGTCATACGGGTCCGAGTGCTGCCGGAGTAATTCGCGTTACCCGGCATACGCCTCACATGCTC
This sequence comes from Deltaproteobacteria bacterium, assembly GCA_007128675.1. Classification (GTDB taxonomy): domain Bacteria; phylum Myxococcota; class Myxococcia; order SLRQ01; family SLRQ01; genus SKWY01. The sequence goes on from SKWY01000306.1 coordinate 794, forward strand.
ATCGGCTCTCGGTCATCAAGACCGAAAGGGCCCGTCATTTCTTGTCGCCAGCCGGCAAGGGCTCTACCTTGGGAGCGACGGGGGCTTCCCTCCTACCGCCCTTTTCCATGGCGCAGGCCCCCTCGAAGATGACCCCCTTCTCTATCATCAGGGAGGGCGTGGAAACGTTGCAGCGAACCTTGGCGGGGCTATGGAGTTCCACTGCCTTGCTGGCGGTGATGTTACCGCTGACCTCTCCGTTGACCACCGCCGTTCCAACCTTCATCTCCGCCTCGACCTTGGCTGATTGACCTACCTTCAGAACATCGTCGGTGACGATCTCTCCCTTGAAATTCCCGTCAATGTGAACGGTCCCTTCAAAGGTGAGCTTTCCCTCGAATGTTGCGCCTCTGCCCAAAAGGGTCGTCTCGGTGTTCTGGCGATCGTCACGGGCCATATTCTGTTTCTCCTTCTTTCGGGGGGGAGGCTGCAGGACCGAGGTATCAGTCGCCTCCAAATCTTCATCGATAGTGTTCGTGTCTTTGTTCCAAAACGGCATTTTCTTGCCCCTTATACCTCGAAGCTTCTCAATTCCCGAGTATCCGACCGATGATTCGATCGAGGTCATCGAGACTCTCGTACTCGATGGTCAGTCGTCCACTCCCCCGCCCTTGCTTGTGATCGAGCCGACATCTCGTAGCAAGAGAACGCTCGATTCTCGATATCAAGTCCCGAATCTCTGGAGATTCCTGGGTTTTTTGACTCGCGGCGGTGCTTTCCCTCTTCGAAGGCTTTTTTATGGAGCGAACCAGCCCCTCGGTTCGCCTTACTGAAAGACCCTTGGATATAATTTCTCTAGCCGCCTTCTCTATGTCCTCGTTTCGAGTCAACGCCGCCAGAGCCCGGGCATGCCCCATCGCAAGCCTTCCATCGGCAACGGCCTCTCTTACCGCCTGGGGCAATTTCAACAGACGGGTGGCATTGGCGATGGTCGAACGATCCTTGCCGATGTGCTCCCCAAGATGCTCTTGAGTCCAGCCTCGCCTCGTCATCAACCTCTCGAAGGCTTCCGCCTCTTCCAGAGGATTGAGATCCTCACGCTGGATGTTCTCTACAAGCGCCATCTCGAAAGCTTCATCGTCGTCGGCATCCTCGAGGACGACGGGGATCGTCTTGAGACCGGCACGCTGAGCGGCCCGCCAGCGCCTCTCGCCTGCTATCAGGCCGTAGCCCTGCTCCTGACGACGAACGAGCAACGGCGAGAGGATACCCTTCTCCCGAATCGAGACCGCCAGTTCCTTTATCCCTTCCTCATCGAAGGAGCGCCGGGGCTGATCGTGTCTCGGCTCGATTTGCTCTATAGGCACCTCGAGGATTCTTCGCCCCAACTGCCCCGCTGATCCCGCGGATTGAACACCTATGAGGGAGCCAAGACCACGCCCCAGCGCACTGCGCCGAGAGCCGCGATCCGGAGATGTGCCGCCGCCTGTAGTGCCACCCATAATCGCCCAGTGCCTCGGAAGAAGAATTCGAAACCGATATCGAGGAGTATACCCCTCTTACTTATACGCCTGAATGAGTCGCGACGGGAACCCGCGCCGCGTCTCTTCCCAAAATCTCCTGAGCCAGCCTCAAGTAGGCCTGACTCCCCTTGGAGCTGAAGTCATACAGCAAGATCGGCTTTCCGAACGAAGGAGCCTCGGAAAGCCGCACATTACGCGGCACTACTAGCTCGAAGACCTTCTCTCCAAAGAATCCCCTGACCTCCTCCTGCACCTGATGAGAAAGGTTGTTTCGAGAGTCGAACATGGTGAGGAGTATGCCGTCTACCTCGAGCTCCGGATTGATGTGGCTTCTCACCAGCTCGAGGGTCGCCATGAGGTCGCTTATCCCTTCGAGCGCGAAGTACTCACACTGCATGGGAACTAGGACTCCCTCCGCGGCCGTCAGCGCATTGAGTGTCAAGAGACCGAGCGAAGGAGGACAATCAATCATTACGTAATCGTAGCTCTCCCGGGCAGCAGCCAAGCCGTCCTTCAGCATGTACTCCCGGCGCTCCACATCGACTAGCTCCACCGCCGCTCCGGCAAGGTCCCGCGTGCTTGGCAAGACGTCGAGCAGAGCGACCTCCGTATGCTGCACCAACCGCCCGAGTTCCGCCCTACCGCAAAGAAGATCGTAAGCTCCTCGCTCGACCTCTTGCTTACGCAGGCCAAGCCCACTTGTAGCGTTGCCTTGCGGATCGAGATCAACGACTAGGACTCGACGTTCCGCGGCCGCCAAGGACGCACCGAGGTTCACGGCAGTCGTCGTCTTGCCGACCCCTCCTTTTTGATTAGCGATGGCGATCGTTCGACCCATCTGCCGATGCTCTTCCCCAGCACGATTGGTGGCGTTCTTCCTTCAGCTCAACGGGGCACCCGATTAGCACGGGGCCCCATGGGAGTAAAGGCCGTGAGGTCCCAACCCAAATCCTCGGGTTGGTGTCCGCACCCGCCTCGGACGAGCCGCGAAGGTTCGGTTCCAGGTCTGCTTCGAGCGGAAGGAGGGCGAGATCGGTCCTCTTTAGGCGGCAAGTCGGCCGGCCAGAGCACGTCTAGAGCGCCTCGATGGCTGACCCCCACGTTCTAGAGGCGCACTCGTCCAGCCGCGGTACCGCTCGAGCTCGGACCCCCAATTCACCTGCCAGAAGATAAACGGGATAGGCCATCGTAGGCACGAGCCAGTAATTCGTGGCAACGCCCCTTATCTCGCACATGCCTAACTCGCGAAGGGATGAAGCTACCGTTCGAAACTACCGTGGCACAACGCAGTGCCCTGTCGGCGTGAGCTCATAGCCTTCAGCGCAGGTCCCGATTGGAGTGCAGCTACCATCACCTCCATTATGATGGCCAGGAGCACAAGCCCCAAAGGGATAGCAAGTTCCGTCACCGCCGTCTCTATAGCCGGGGCGGCACTCGTCCTCGGGCACACACACTCCGTCACCTCCATTATGATACCCGTCGGAGCAACGACCCCGTGGGAGGCATTCCCCATCACCGCCATCGTGGTACGTAGGGGGGCAGGGCGCCTCGCAGATCCCCTCAACGCATTGAGCGGGATGGACACACCTGACATAGCAAGCACCGCAGTGCTCGCTGTCGGTCTGAAGGTCCACGCACCGATGCCCACATCGGCTCTCTGGAGGACACCACTCTCCACCACAAGCTAGGCTCGAAACAAGGAGCGAGAAGAAGGCGCTCAGCCATAGACTCTTCACGTTCCCATGCCGGCTCGGCAGCGCCTCTTCGTAGCCCCGCGCTCTTGTCGGCGGTCCAAACGAGAACACATCCACCGAAGCCGAGCTTTTTCGTCGCAAGGCTCGAGAGGGGGACCGCTGCTTCGAGACAGCGCTTTTCTCTTCCATGGCGTCACCTTTCGAACCCTCGTGCAATTGGAAGGACACAAGAGGCCATAAATGGCGGGCTCTCCATGAGGGAAGACGGCCGACTGAACCCAAGAGGCCGAAAGATGCCCCCATCGACAAGCGAGATGGGCTTCTGCTTGAGAGAATAGGCTCAACTCCATCATCTGAGAAGTATGAAGCAATGCCTTGCAATGTATGGTCTATTTTTGAAGAGGCAGCTATCGTTCGCGGGCTCTGCTCATGCTCATGATGCTCCCAAGACAACAAGGGCTGCACCTTTCCGCCAAGGCGATTCACGTGGCGAGAAACATGGAGCAGGGTGCTAGGACAAGCAAAACTCCAGCCCTGGGTTACTCATGCAATGCGCCACTTCGCGGTGACGCGGTCTCCGGCGCCCGAAAGCTCCCCCCTCCACACGCTCTCCAGCACCAATCCAGCTCGAAGACCCAGAGTCCGAAGCGCTCCATCATCTGGAGCGTTGCTCCCCATCATCGCGACAAGGGAGCCATTAGGGGACAAATAGTGTCGACCGAGTTCTAGCCAGCTCTCTAAGTCCATCAGGGCTCTTGAAACGACGAGTTCAAAGCTTTGAATGCCCTCATCGAGGGGCTCACCGCCGAGGCAAGCAGAGACTACCTGTACGTTTTCGAGCTTTAGAGAAGCGGCCGCGGCAAGAAGAAAGGAGGCCTTGCGATAATCAGCCTCTACTAGCGTCACACACAAGTCCGGTCTCGCCAAGGCCAAGGGAATGCCGGGAAACCCCGCACCACTCCCAATATCCAGCATCTTCTCCTTGGGCTTCATTGCACTCAATAGGGGTACCAGCGTCAAGGAATCGGCAAAATGCTTGATCGCCACCGTTCTGGGATCGGTGCTGCCCACCAATCGAACCCGCTTGCTCCAGGCCTCGAGCAAGGGTTGATATGCAGCAATACCATCGAGCACTTCTCCCCCAACCGCCACTCCGACTCGACTCAACGTCGACTCTAGCTCATTTTGAATCTCTCTTTTCACGCTCTGTCCAGACGTTCCACGTGGAACACTCCTTTAGCGACACAAGATGGGGATCAAATGGCTTCGATCCAACTCGTGGCGAGTCGAATCAATCGACTTCGAAACAGACAACAAGGCAGGCTCTTTCCAGGCAAGCTCCTACCTCTTCGTCCACCAGTTGTCCACAGGGACTGTTCCACGTGGAACACATAAGAGATGTCGCTATCGCTACACAGCGTGGATGTCGCCCATTAACAATCCACAGTTCATCCACAGGCCCTTGCTAGACGCAGAACGCTGGCTGAAAGAACCTCCACCGCCGCGGGGGTTACCCCGGAGATCCGGCTAGCCTGACCAACTGTAGAAGGCCTGTGCTTCCATAGTTTCTCTCGAACCTCGCTGGAGAGACTGGGGACGCAGGAGTAGTCGAAGTCGGTGGGGATTGCTAGATTGTCGAGCTCACGGAGCCTTTCGAGGCGTCGCCGACTCCTAGATATGTACCCAGCATACTTAATCTCGGCCTCGACAGTATCCGCGTCGGTGCCAGAGAGACGAAGATCTGGATTCGGGTCCCTAGAGAGAGTACCTTCATAGCTACATTCCGGCCTTCGAAGAAGAGTAGCAAGGCTGACCCTTCCGCGACTTTGGGGCTCATCCGCTCCAGGACGCCCCATGGTGCGCTCTAACCGGGCCACCTCACGAGCTACTCGCGCCTCCCTATCCTTGACTCGCTCGAGCTGCTCTCCAGATACCAACCCAGCCAGCCAGCCTTCTCTGCACAGACGCATATCAGCATTATCCTCGCGCAGTAGGAGACGATGCTCCGCTCTCGAGGTGAACATGCGATAAGGCTCGGCGGTGCCGACTGTCGTCAAATCACTTATGAGCACTCCGATGTAGGATTGCTCTCTACCAAGGACGAGCTCATTCTCCCCCTTCAGCCAACGCCCGGCATTGATTCCCGCGACCAGACCCTGAGCTGCCGCCTCCTCGTAACCCGAGGTACCGTTGATTTGGCCGGCCGAGTAGAGCCCCCTCAAGCCCCTTATCGATAAGGTGGGGGTGAGCTGGTAAGGAACGAGGTAGTCATACTCGATTGCGTAGCCAGGCCGAAGGATCTCGACCTCCTCCAGACCTCTTATCGTCCGCAGAAACTCCAGCTGAAGATCCAAAGGTAGGCTGGTGCTCAAACCAGCTGGGTAGACCTCATGGGTATCCAGACCTTCAGGCTCCAAATAAACTCTATGCCCCTCACGATCGGGAAACCTGCGAACCTTTTCTTCTATAGAGGGGCAGTACCTAGTTGGAATTACTGATTCATTCATACGAGAGACAACGGAGTGCCTCGTGTTCTTTCGGACTACCTCATGAGTTCGCCTATTGGTGCGGGTCAAATGACAGGGAATCTGGGGCAAGCGGGGAAAGGAGGCCCGATCGGTCCGGCTGGAGAAAGGCCTCGTGTCCTCGTCTCCAGGCTGAACCTCTATTCCCTTTAGATCTATTGTTCGACCGTCGAGCCGAGGGGTCGTCCCCGTTTTGAAACGGCCGAGCACCAAGCCCAGCCCTCGAAGCGAGTCAGATAGCGTTAGGGCTGGCCTTTCTCCTTCTCGCCCGCATGCAATCTGCTCGTGACCAACGTGGGCGACTCCGTTTAGGAAAGTGCCGGTAGTCAGCACTAAAGCTCTACAGCCAATCTCTTCCCCCTCTTCGGTCCGCACACCAACGACGCGCCGTTCTTCACCGTCCCCTTCCATCACAACATCCTCGACCAGACCCTCCAGGACCTCGATGCTCGGGATGCCATGGATAATGCTTCTCATCGAGCTGGAGTAGAGCCTACGATCGCACTGCGCCCTAGAACCGCGCACGGCAAGGCCCCTGCTCCGGTTCAGCGTGCGAAACTGGATACCCGTCCAGTCGGTCACCTGAGCCATCAGTCCACCGAGGGCATCTATCTCTCTTACGAGATGACCTTTTCCAACACCGCCGACAGCCGGGTTGCAGCTCATCCATCCTATGCGGTCCTCTCGTAAGGTGATCATCAAAGTCGAGAGGTCTAAACGCGCCACCGCATGAGCCGCCTCGCACCCAGCATGGCCGCCTCCCACAACGATCACATCGTAGCAGGAGCGGGTGAAGACACCCTCTTCGCGCCCACCGTTTTCGTTCACTGTCGAGGCTCCATGTCCGTTGCTCGCCGCGGCACGAAATCTTTCTACTACTTCCCTATGCAAAAGCTCTCGAAGACACGATCGAGAAGATCCTCGGTGAGGCAACCGCGACCGACTATCTCATAAAAGGATGCCCTCGCTTCGCGTACTTCCTAACAGACCACCTCTAGCGATCCCCCCTTTTCCAGAAGATCCCCTGCTTCGCCAAGAGCCCCACCGGCTCGGCAAAGAGCATCATGGTGACGCTCGAGGGTCACCAGAACTCTTCCTTCTCCGGGGCTCGTCAGATTTAGTAGGTCGACGATCTCTTGGCAAAGCTTGCTGACACCTTCCTCTGTCACCGCGCTGGTCTCGATCCAAGAAGAACCGTCCACCCTGACAAGGTTGGACTCCAATCCCGCCAAACCGAGGTCCAGCTTGTTCGCAACCATCAATAATGGGCAATCCAAGGCCGAAAAGAGCTCATAGACCGCTTCTTCACACTCGGCAGGATCCCTCGAGCCGTCGATCACGCCTACTACCAGATCGGCCTCCTTGGCGGCGTTCGCCAGCCTCTCGATTCCTAGCAACTCTATCCTTTCACCGTCTTCCCTATAGCCCGCACCATCGACGAGAGTGACCAGCAGGCCCTTCAAGCTCACGTCGATCTCCAGAATATCCCGAGTGGTTCCTGGCTCATCATCCACGATTGCCCGTTCATAACCGGCAAGCACATTCAGCAGAGAGGATTTTCCGGAGTTCGGTGGGCCAAGAAGGACAACACGGGGTGCTCTTCGCAGCCTTCTTGCTCCATCCCAGGTTCCGGCCAAGAGCTCCGTCTCGATCTTGATTGAGAGAATCCTCGCTGGCCACCTGGACTCGTCCATCCCCTCGCACTCGTCGGGAAAATCGAGCGACGCCTCTAGCTGGGCCAAGAGGCTGTCGGTTTGCCCAATCAAGACCTCGATCCGCTTGGATAGCTCCCCGCCAAGAAGTGATCGCGCCGCCCGAAGCCCAGCCTCCGTTTCCGCTGCCACCAGCTGTGCCACACCCTCCGCGGTAGCAAGATCCATCCGGCCATTGAGAACCGCGCGGCGAGAGAACTCTCCTGGACGCGCTGGCTCGCAGCCGAGGCTCATGACGGCATCGATGAGAGACCTCGACTGCGCTACACCACCATGCCCGTGCAGCTCAACGATGTCTTCTCCAGTGAACGATGCTGGAGCCGCGAACAAGAGCACCAACCCATCATCCAAGACGGCCTTATCTTCCAAGGGAGATACAAACTTCGAACGGTAGGCCCTTCGCATCTCTGGCTCGGCCGGCAAACCGGGGCAAAGCTCTGTCGCCACGCGATGCGCCCTTGGGCCGCTTACCCTAATTATACAAACCCCTCCCGCACCGAGAGGAGTTGCGATGGCGGCTATGGTGGAGGCTTGCTCCATACCGGTGGCTATTCGGCTGCTACTCGCTTTCGCCACGAGCCAGCCTCTCGACTCGTTCCCGGTTCTCGATGATGTATCTTTCGACATCCTCGTCGGAAAGGTCGAAGTCCCGAAGCACTCCCTTGTAAATCTCCTGAAACATGGACCCACCAGACTTTCTCAGTCCGAAGGACACCTTCAAGACCGCGGCCGTCAGCAGGGGATCCTTACGCTTGCTTGAACGCGCCATATTCCACCCCTGTCTCTCTCTCAACGAACACTCTCGTTCCCGTACTCATGCTCCATCCTTACTTCAGGGCATCTTCTCGAGAGGTCGGCTTGCTCATTTCTTCTTCCCCGACGCCTCGGCCTCGCGCGCTGCTTCCAGTCTTTTTCGTATCCAAAGCTGCTGAGCTATCGAAAGTACATTGTTCGTGAAGATGTATAGGGTCAGACCGCTGGGCAACCCGTACATGATCAAGGTGAAAAAGGGCGGCATGAAGTAGAGCATGAATCTTTGCATACGCGCCTGCATCTCATCCACTGTGGCTGGCTGCGGCGTCATCTTCTGCATCAGGTACATGCTCACGCCCATCGCAAGGGGAAGAAACTTGATGACCCCCGGCTCCGGGCTCGACAGATCCATTATCCAGCCCGGAATGAAGACGGCATTGTAGAGTTCCGCCGTGGACAGGATCGTTCGATAGAGCGCGATCCAAATGGGCAGCTGTAGAAGAAGTGGAAGGCAGCCACCAAAGGGGTTCACCTTCTCCTCCCGATACAGCTTCATCATCTCTATCTGGAACTTCTCCTTGTCCTTACCAAGCTTCTCCTTGAGGGCGTTCATCTTGGGCTGAATCGCCCGCATACGCTCCATCGAGCGCATCGACCAGTCGGTCAAGGGATACAGGACGAGCTTCACTGTGAACGTGAGCAAAATGATCGCAAGACCCCAGTTGCTCACAAGCCCCTCGAAGAAGACCATTACCCACAAGAGCAGCAAGGCGAGCACGGTCAAGATGCCGAAGTCCACCGCTTCACTCAGATCGTTGCCGTACCTATCCAGCTCCGACTTGAACTTCGGCCCCAGAAAAGCGGTCATCCGAAAGCTCTTGGCATCGTCCGTGGCGAGTCTAGTGGGCTCCAGAACAAGCTGAGCGTCGTAACGATGCTCCTCGGGAGCCACCAGGGTGCAAGAAGCTCCATGCCTCGAAGGTTCACCAGGCTCGAAGTCCGGTACTCCCTCGAATAGAGACATCAAAAAGTATCGCTCGTCGATTCCTGCCCAGCTGGCCTCTCCAGGAAGATCGATGGAGGGATGCTCGGACGTGTGGGCATGACGCACGATATCCCCGGTCACCACGCAAGCGGGACGAATCAGATCGGGAATGGCGAAGTTGAGCAAACCTCTTCTTGCCCGCAGATCCTCGTGTACCGTTCGAGTCATATGAACGCGCGGAGTCACCTCGACAGGTCCGGCACCCGCATCGGAGAGGCGAATGCTCAAGGCGATGTGATACTGCCCAGCAGGCAAATGAAAGACCTTGTCCACCGTCACTCCACCTGCGGCCGCCCTGAAGGCCACGGTGTCGTCAGTCTTTTCCACGACCTCGTATGAAGCATCGGTAGGCCACTCCAGTTCCTCGAAGGTCGTGGCCAACGGCAATGGGTCCCGAGGATCGGCGAAAACGAGATCGACCTGCTGCTCCTCGCCATCGAGAGTTCGGGTGAAGCGCTCTTCCTTCAGGATCCAGGATCGAAGCGCGGCTCCCATCGTAGTGAGCTCTGCTCGAACCTTCTCGTTCTCGAGCACATGGATTTGCTCTGGCCTCGGCGTGGGGACGTCTTCCGCGACCTCCGGCAGAGGGTCTACCGGCTCCGGCTCCGGGTCCGGAGCTTCTGGGAGTACCTCCTCCATGACCTCATCGGCATCTGGAACCTCTGGAAACCAATGAGGAAATATTCGCGGACCCAGCGATTGCCAGGCTATCAGTATTGCCAGGCATACGAGAATAGTCGTGAAAACGCGCCGATCCATCCACTAGCCTCGCGGGGACTCGGTTCCGGAGCGAACCTGTTCTGGAACCGGATCATAGCCGCCCGGATTGAAAGGGTGACAACGAGCAAGCCGCCAGAAGGTCAACAGCACTCCCCGCCAAGGACCATGTTGCCCAATGGCCTTCACAGCGTAGCTGGAGCAGCTTGGGTAGAAACGACAGGAACGTGGAAGAAGAGGCGATATGAGGCGCTGATAGAGCCTTATCACCCCGAGAAGAATCATCGATAGGAGAGATGCCATACGACCTGAACCCGAAGCGTCCTTGCTGTGCGGGCTGCTCTCAAGCCCATTTCTCTTGGCCGGCCGTAAGGGATCTAGAACTCTCGAACTCGACCGGAAGAACAAAGGAATGTTCCCTAGGCGCATCATGTCTCTTCTCTACTCGTAGTACTCCATCTACCGGCCTGCTCGAACAAACCCAAGACTTCCCGCTCTATCGTTGCGAACCCAGCCTCTAGACTGCCGGGTCTGGCAATCAGCA
>SKWY01000248.1 GCA_007128675.1 Deltaproteobacteria bacterium
AAGCTAGAAAGAGGCTGTTTTCAAAAGGGGTTCGTCGCGGATGGGTCTCTTTGGCCGAGGTGGACGAGGCTGCGCCCGAGGGCTCGCTTAGCCCCGCGGAAAGATGGCTGCTCTTCTACAGCCTTAGGGCTGCGGGAGTAGATGTTCGTGACGAACGGGGGGACGAGGAGAAGAGGCAAGAAGGTCCAGAGGCTAGCCCGCCTGGTGCATAGCGACGGTGCATTGGCGAGGGTCGGGAATTTGACCACACCCGCACACCCGGTACTCTCGAGGTATGAGCAAGCGAGACGAAAGTGGGCCAGTCGACTCAAACAGTGACAAAACCTCTTCCTCGGCGACCTCCGGCGCCAGCGCCACGGAAAGAAGAAGTACGCCTAGGCTGGACAAGGTCTTCCCAGTAATCGTTTCCGGGCCGAGAGGAACGACGTTCGGGATAGCCCGAAACGTGTCAGATGGAGGGATGTTCCTCGAGGCGGCGGAAGCGCAGCCGCTTGGGTCTCGCGTAACCGTTACCTTTGCTGCTCCAGGCTCCTCCGTGGAGATAACGGCGGAGGCGGAGGTGCGCTACACCTCGACTTTGAACTACCGAGGTAGACGCACCGGGCTTCCCGCCTCGACTCGCGGAATGGGGCTCAAGTTCCTTCGCTTCATGGAAGGTGAGAAGTTCCGTATGGGAGAGGGCACCCCCTGCTGGTCGAAGGATCCAAGCTTGCTCCACTGAGCCCTCGCTCTTTCGCCTTGGGCGGCGATCCTCATGCCGGTTGGGTCGAAGCAAGAGGCTCCGGGCATGGTCCCGGAGGCAACGAGCCCTGATTTCGGAGCTTCAGTCTTCTTGTCGCTCGGCGCGGTGTATGCTAGAGCCTATCGCCGCTGCCGGCATAGCTCAGCTGGTAGAGCAGCTGATTCGTAATCAGCAGGTCGGCGGTTCGAGTCCGCCTGCCGGCTCTCGAAAGCCCCCGAAATCGCTACAGATTCTCGGGGGCTTTGTTTTGTATGAAGGGCCGCGGGGGCTCTGGGGTAACTTCTGAGGCAATGGCTGGGACAACGGCGGTCTCCTACTGCTAGTTGCCCCTGATACGTAGGCTCCCACGAATCGCACTTCACATGGATGACGACCCCTGACCCGCCAGGCATGTTTAATCTTGTCACGATTCTTACACGCCGACTGTGCACCGCAGAATGTCCCGTCACGAGCGTGGCACGAAGGCCAAAGCTGTACTAACTTATCCTGCCATGGAAAAGCTCAATATCGAGGTGACCGATCGAGCCAAGGAGAAGCTCAAGGAAGCTCTATCGGGAGAGGATCTTGCTGGCCACGTTGTACGCCTTGTTGCTCTCAAGACGGGAGCAATCCGGTTCCGCTACCAGATGGGAGTGGAACCCGGCGGCGAGGGAAGAGAGGATGACAGGGCTTACGAGGAGGACGGGATTACCCTTCGAGCCGATCCGTCCAGCGCCGAGAACCTAGAGGGAGTGAAGCTGGACTTCGTAGACAGCGCGCCCGGAGAGGCTGGGTTCAAGTTTCACAATCCCCTCGAAGAGCAGGGGTGGGATGATCCCATAGCCCAGCGACTCCAGGAGTTACTCGACAATGAGGTCAATCCCTCGATAGCGTCCCATGGTGGATACATAGATCTCGTAGACTTCAAGGATAAGAAGGCCTACGTGGCCATGGGGGGCGGATGCCAGGGTTGCGGCATGGCAAGGGTAACGCTCCGAGAAGGAGTGGAAACACGGGTTCGAGAGCTCATTCCCGAGGTCGAGGAGATCATAGATGTCACCGATCACTCGGCTGGTCAGAACCCGCACCACGCACCCCATTCCTAGAAGCAGGTTCAACCAGACTGACGGGTAGGGGTTCGGTGACGCTCCCAGTGTAGAGACTTCGGTGCGGAAACGGAATCTCGATGTCTTCCGCGTCGAAGGCGGCCTTGATCCCAAGGTACATCCTGTTTCGCGTCTCTAGGAAGTTCTCGCGCTTTGTCCACACCGAGTACTGCATATCCAGTGATGAGTCGCCGAACCCAAGAAAGATGAAGAGGGGTCGCGGCTCCTCGAGGCATAGAGGGTTTGCGTCGGCCACTCTGTCGAGGACGGCCTTCACCCTATCGAGGTCTTCCTTGTAGGCAACGCCGATCTTGAGATCGAGCCGCCTTATCGGGAAGCGCGAGAGGTTTGTCATATTGGATTTCAACATCGTCTCGTTTGGGATGCGAACCATCAGGTTGTCGAATGTTCGCAGCCGAAGAGAGAGCAGGTCTATGGAGAGGACCTCGCCGGTGATGTCATCGACGGAGACGAAGTCGCCGATCATGAACGGGCGTTCCCCCATCAGAAAGAGACCGCTTATAAGGTTGGAAACGGAGGTCTGCGCCGCGAATGCGACCGCCAGAGTCAGGATGCCCGCTGCTCCGAGCAGAGTCGTAATCTCGAACCCCAGCTCACGAAGGGCCCAAGCGATTGCGATCGCGATGATGCCCCAACCGAGCACCCGGCGTACCAAGAAGACTTGGGCGCCTTGAAGGGCCTTCACGCGCTTCAAGGATAGGCGCCTCGTAACGAGGCGAGCGGCCACAAGACCCAAGAGCAGGACGGCGAGTGCGCGAAGAAGAGCCAGGGTCCGGTCGGACTCGACGATGGTCGAAATGATGGATGAGATAGTTTCCATTTTTGATGACGCTTTTCGGCCCTAACGGGGACGAGCACGACCCCGGCCTATGGTCGAGTCCCGCTCGATGATGTGGTAGCCGCGCTTCGCCGGAAGCCGGGCTTGTCCCCTCGAGGTTACGTTTGTAGGAGTGAAGCGATTGCGTTTCTCTTCTCGGCTATGGGGAGCAGTAGAGGTGCGCCGCCTTCTTTTATCACTTGAAGAGGGAGGAGAATGCCCGAACGACCATATTGGTTGGAGGATCCTCCCGGGGGGGACAAAGAAGCTTCGCGGGGCCGGCTGCGGCTGGTGGTTCCTTCCCGAGGCTGGC
>SKWY01000029.1 GCA_007128675.1 Deltaproteobacteria bacterium
ACTCCGCCCATACAGTCGGCGGTGCACATCCAAGCGCCGGAGTCCTCATCGCAGGCGCAAATAGATGGAAGGCACACATCGGGATCCTGTACGCAGACCTCGCCCTCGTCGCACTGGCTGTCGGAAGTACAGCCGGCGGGGTTTGGTCCCTCGCAGCCAGGCTCGTCCTCGTCTAGAACACACACGCCGCCGCCGCAGTCATCGGTGCATATCCACTCGCCGAGTTCCTCGTCACAGCCGCATGTAGACGGGAGGCACACATCGGGATCCTGTACACATACCTCGCCGGGTTCACAGTCGTCGTTATTGGTACAGCCGGCGGGGTTTGGTCCCTCGCAGTCCAAGGGCTCGCAGTCGGGTACCGTCGGGACACACTGGCCATCCATATCGCAGTACTTGACTACGGCCGTCTCGATGCAGTCCGGATTGGCGGGATCACAAAGAGTGCACTCCTCTCCGCAGGCCCTCCCTTCACAGGGATCGTAATCCTGGGTATCGACTTCGAACCGGAAGCCTCCGTAACGAGAGAAGCTCGAGAGCTCGGCGACGAGCCGCCCCTCGGTATCATCGTGGCGAGATCCCATTACCTCGATGGGCTCACCACCGACTACCTTGGCGATGGCGAGTCGCTCATCCTCGTTGGCCGCGCCGATACCGATGGTGAGGACCACCGGAATCTCGAACTCCAGTCCACTTGGACCAAGCTCGTACAGCTCTGTCGCGATGGTGTCCAGGTCATGGTCCCGTATGATCTCTATGGTTATGTCCACGGGCTCACTCACCGCGGCCGCGGGGACCTCGAGTTCCAGTACACCATCGGGGCTGATGATGACGCCGCCCTCCTCGGTGACGTGCTCAGTCGTCCTCCCGGGCGGGTCATCGCCGCTGCACCCAGGGGCAACTAGGACGATGCTCAAGGTTACAAAGACCGTAGCTTCAAGCAAGCGTTTCATTTTGTTCTCCCTCCACACTTTCGTTGTCGCGATGATCCGGCCGATTGTCTTGCCGGGCCGGCTGTATTCATTGAGTGAGCTGGCGAAAGATTCACTCACTTTCAAACAAGGCTACCAAGGTCACCCCTGACCTCCTCAGCAGACCTTCGCTAGAAGCGCCCACACGATACGCTCCAGTCTAACCGATGCGGCACCATGTCGCACACCCCCGGGCGAGATCGGCGGCCTGCCGCGACAAGTCTGCCAGGCCATGGAGGTCGTCTGACCGAAACAGCTTCAGGCGCCGGCACCGCGTCCTTCTGGAGATCCCGGGCTTTCTGCACAGGTCAGCGATACACTCTCCATCGAGATGATGGACGACAGATTCCATACGCCCATTCACGAGCCTGCTCACTCTACCAGACCGCTTGTAGTGCTAAGCGTCCTCGACGACCGCTGGATGGCAGTGGGCGGAAACGATGCAGCGCGTTCCAAACCTTACGAGGGAAGCTCTTACGAGCGTCTGATTGGTGCGCCTTCGTCATCAGAGTTGCTCTCCCCACCAACATCGTTTGCGAGCGCGGCGGTGCCTAGCGTTTCGACGGCTGGGCTCTACAGATTGTTGGTGCTTCAGAATGAGCCGGCTATCACGAGGCCCCGCGGGACTAGGCGCACCTGAATTGGTGCCGGCCTTCGTGGAATCTCTCGTTGCTCCAGCTTAATCCCAAGCTCCTCGGCCAGCTTTACGTTGTACCGATCGACCATCCGCTCCCCCTCGCGTCTGCTTCGGTAACTCGATAGCGTTTCGGTCTGACCTGGGGTCAGAGCCAGCCAGAATCCCCAACAAGCAAGGGGAATTCCAATGCTTGGCAGCAGCGTGGATGCCAAGAACCCCCCCGGTCTATAATCTTCCATGGAAAGACCGGAAAGCGATCTCGAGAACCAAACGACCCCCCCAATAGTCGCTGCTGTTCCAACGCCGGCGAGGGTCCACCCCACGGTCTTCCGCTTTCGGCGCTGTCCCCGAATCTCATTCATGAGGACGTCATCGCCAATTGCTCTGGCCAACCTGGAGGCCGTGACTCTTTTGTCGAGGCCGTCCGTAATATACCAAACACTGTGAGCGACAGCCTGCGCCCGGTATGGACCACCGGAGGCGGCCACGGCCAACCCAGCACGCATCCGGAGGCTTCGTCTATCGAACTCGTTCCAGAGATCTTCATCGATTTCAAGCCCGACGGGTCGAAGGGAGATAGAGGATGAATACGAAAGGCCGGCGGCAGAATTCTCGGTGGCCAGCAAGGCCATGAGAGCGGTGGCTAGTAAAGTTGTCATGTGCCCGTTTCCTTTGCATGTGAACCATATTGCAGCCGGAGTCAGCCATCTTCGAAGTGATACCTATAGCTCAGTCTTGCACTGATGTGAGCCTTCTGGGTTTTGGGTAGCGGAGAGCGGCGAGTCTCGACGCCGAACCCCCTTAATCGCCGACGCTGGCCGTGGTAAAAAGAAGAGTCTTCACTAATGCCGAAGCAGACCTCATTTCGAGAGTCGCCATGCCCCTGCAACGCCGTCGCCAGATTTCCTGCTCACTACTCTTTGGACTGATTGTGGCCGCTGCGGCCTGCGGGGGCTCCATGGGAGAGATCACAAATGAAGTCCGCGACAATCTGATCTTCGTTGTCGACGACCAGAACATCATCGTCCACCCGGCGGTCAACGACAGTGGGGCAGTACGCATCTCGGTGAATGGTGACAATAGGTCAACCTACTTCCCGGGTGATTATCGGCTGCGCGACGTCTTGCCCGATGCCTCTCTCTGGGTGCTCGGAAACCCAAATAATAATATCTATATCCTTCACCAGCCCGGGCAGACGCCCCACCAGGTGGATTTCTTCAACCGCCGGGCACGCACGGCCCGAATATCTCCCGACGGCCAGACCATTGCTATCTCTCTTCACGCCGACTATAGCGTCCCCCAGAATCGCCAGCACGAGACCGTGGACGACAGTATCTATCTCGTCGATGCGCATAGCTACGAAATC
>SKWY01000439.1 GCA_007128675.1 Deltaproteobacteria bacterium
CCATCGGCGAAGCTCGAAACGTAGACGCCGGTAACATCGAGTAACTCGACGGCGGCCAGGAACTCATCCACCCGCGCCGTGCCGAAGTCCTCCCTCGAAAGGTCGTACTGGTGCTCTCCGCCATGCCACCCGCAGCTGCCGCCGTCCCTCAGTCTATTTATGACCCCCGAGGCCTCGCCTCGGGTCATCAGCTCCACGAAGACCGGCCTACCCGCCTCGACGTGCTCTAACATCGAGCCACCCATGGCCAGGGTCTCGTCATCGGGATGGGGCGAGAAGTAGACTGCCGGCCAGTCGTAGGGGGGGCATACGGGCTCGAGGGTAGAAGGATTCCACGGGAATGTCTCCTCCCCGGCACAGGTGCTCCACTGGCCCCATGAGCAATCCGAAAGGCATCCCCTAGCCATCGTGCCGCTGTCACAAGCCCCGCAAGCACGTCGGTCCTCCTCACCGGGCGTGCAAGCCGCATCCAAGGGGCAAACATCGACACAGTTGCCATCACCGTCGTGGTCGTGCCAGCCAGGCAAACACTCCACCTCACATACGCCATCGTTGCACACGGCCTCTGCGTTCGCCCCGGCGCCGCAGACCTGTCCGCATTGACCACAGTTGTTCGGATCATCATCCGTATCCACGCATTCGCCATCACATAGCGTGAGGCCGGGCGCGCAGTCGGAGGCGACGCACATACCCTCGACACATACCTCGTCTCCTAGACAAGCGGCGCCGCAATCGCCGCAGTTGTTCGGATCATCATCCGTGTCCACGCATTCGCCATCACATAGCGTGTGGCCGGGCGCGCAGTCAGAGGCTACGCACGCACCCTCGACGCATACCTCGTCTCCTTGACAAGCGGCGCCGCAATCGCCGCAGTTGTCCCGATCATCATCGGTATCCACGCATTCGCCGCCGCATTCGACGAGACCAGGCGCGCAAGAAAGAATGCAAGCACCATCGATGCATGCCTCACCCGGCTCGCACACCACGCCACAGGCGCCACAGTTATCGGGATCGTCGGAGGTCCAGACGCACTCATCGCCACAAAGTCGAGTATGGGGTGGGCACTCTATGGGCGGATCCTCCGTCGGCTCGGGTTCCACGTCACCGCAGCCCTGAAGGAGCATCAGAAGAAGAAATCCAAGGATCGGACCGAGCATTCTCATCGGCGCCATGGGCCTTCTCCAAGCGTCTTGTGGATACCAAAACCTGAACCCCATGGGAGCAGTGTAGCCTTGTATGGGCGAGCCTTGTACCCTTTCCCGAATATCGAACCAAGCAAGGTCGAGGGATTCCCGCCGGGAGCATGCATGGGCTAGAGGCCTGTTCGACGAGTTTCTGTAAGATTCAAGAGGGCAACCTCTCCACTTGCCACCGCATGGCATCACTCAGGCTGGTCTCGGAGACGAGAGTCGCTAATCGAGGCGGAGAAGCGAGTAGGGAGACAAGAAGAGAACCGACGGCAATGGCAAGTGACCCGCCATCTTCCCGTGTGGGGCTGGCTCATCCTTCGATCGCCAATGGGGCGCGTGGCGTAGTATGGATGAGAATGGACAAGGAGCCGGCATCGATCCAACATCGAGCTTTGTGATACTCGATTGCTCCTCGACTGATAATCGCGAACGAATGGGTCAGAACCGACCATGACAAACGATGATCTAGAAACGCCCGTACCCTTCGGACGCTACACTCTCGAGCATCGCCTCGCCACCGGAGGAATGGCCGAGATCTTCCTTGCCAGGCAGGAAGGACCGGGCGGGTTCTCCAGGGAACTCGTAATAAAGAGGATCCTGCCTCACTACGCCGGCGAGGCAGGATTCGTGGAGATGTTCCTGGACGAAGCCAAGCTCGCCGCGAGGCTCAATCATCCAAACATCGTACCCATCTACGACTTCGGCGAGGTCGACGGCTCCTGGTTTCTTGCAATGGAGCTGGTAAGGGGCCCCGATCTTCGAAACGTGCTCGAGGCCGAGCAGGCAGCGGATGTGCTTCTTCCCTTCGGAACTCTCGCTCGCATAATTGCAGACGCGGCTCAAGGACTGGAGCACGCCCACCGGCTCGTCGACGACAAGGGCAAGGCCCTGAACATCATTCACAGGGATATCTCACCCTCGAACATCATCGTCTCCTATGACGGTGTGACCAAGATCCTCGACTTCGGTATAGCCAAGGCCGACCAGACCTCACACAAGACGCGAACAGGCTTCATCAAGGGCAAGTTCGCATACATGTCTCCCGAGCAGATTCAAGGCGATCCCCTGGATGCTCGCGCGGACATCTACTCTCTTGGCATCGTGCTTTTCGAGCTTTGCGCGCGCCGTCCTCCCTTCGCGGAGGATAGCGACTTCAGGTTGATGCGCACCATTTGTGAGAACCCCGCGCCCTCGCCCCGCGAGTTCGCGCCGGACGTCCCGGAGGCTCTTGAAAAGATTATTCTCAAGGCAATCGCCAAGGATCGAGAAGACCGCTTCCGCTCCGGAAGGGAGCTGGCTATCGCTCTCGAGCGCTTCGCGATAA
The DNA here is from genome assembly GCA_007128675.1 of Deltaproteobacteria bacterium. GTDB lineage: Bacteria > Myxococcota > Myxococcia > SLRQ01 > SLRQ01 > SKWY01. Next base: position 2,515 of record SKWY01000439.1, read on the forward strand.
GCCATGGTGGCCCAGTGAGCATCTTCGACGTCTCCGAAGCCCTACTGGACTTGAAGGAGGCCTATGGCGAGCCCCTGACCGTTCTTGCCCAGGCTGGCCTCACCGATGGCTCGGGCAATCAAGAGTCGATCCGAGTCGAGAAGCCGGCCATCGAGGGCGATAAGGGGGATTCAGCCTCTGGAGTGGGCGCCGAAGACGCTTTGCCTGCGGCTGCCTCTGGGCCTTCGTCCCCCGATTCGCCTGATGAGGAAATGTTGTCTGCCCGAGGCTCTTCGCCAGGTGCCGACGACGCCACCGTTCTTCGTCCGGGACTGCCTCGCTCAAATGAAGCGGACAAGAGCCATGATTCCGCGCCGGCAGCCGGCGACGACGCCACCGTTCTTCGTCCGGGGCTGCCTCGCTCAAATGAAGCGGACAAGAGCCACGATTCCGCGGCGGCAG
>SKWY01000404.1 GCA_007128675.1 Deltaproteobacteria bacterium
ATCCAACACCGTTCCTTTGCTATTGGGCGCCCAAGGTTGAGGTCGAGGGTACAAGAAGCAGACCGCCTCCACATCGTCTCTATGGAGTTCCCTCTGTGACGTATCTCCCCTGCTCGTAGTCGGCCACATCGTGGTTCCCGGCACATCGCTGTGACCTATGCCCACGAAGTGACCTATCTCATGGGTCGTGACATTCTGAACGTCTATGGCCGAGGATCGCCCGTCGGTGGCCCACTCATGATCCTGTCCATTGGAGAGAATGCGCGCTCCGAGTATCCCTCCGCCGGGCTCGAAGCACGTCATCGTAATCGCCACCACGGTGCGGCCAAGGTCGGGCGGCCAGTCGTCCTCTACCCAGGCCACGGTATTCCTGGGCCCTCCACATGCTTGGCCCCCCGTGTTTCCGATATCGGCGACCTGCTCAAACTGTAGGTAGGAGCAGCGAGGCCGCTCCCATTCCCGAAACGAGTCCACGATGGCATCCACATCCGAACCATCCTGAACCTCGGAGGGTCCGCTCTCGATGTAGAAGGGAACCGGCATCTCGGCCGAGACCCAATGGAGCTTCTTGCCATTCGCGGTGGTCATGAGGCTGAAGGCCTCGGCGCGAGAAGCAATAGCAATCAGGAGCAGTGTAATGACAAATAGGAGCAGGTGAATCGTCCCAGGTCGTCTCATCTTCCATCCCCTCTCGATGAGCCCCTCGATTGCGAATCAGCGGCCCGTACCCTGCTGCGCAGCTCATCGAGCGATAGACGGCTTTCGATTACCGCCCTGGCCTCATCCAAGCGTATGAGCTGAACTCCGGTCATGTTGCGAACAGCAATGGCCTCTTCCTCGACCTGCTCCACCCGGAACTTGCCCAGAGAGAGCCCCACGACATGAACGAGAGAAGAGCCGGTTCTCCCAATGGAAACGAAGACAACCACCTCCTCGCCCACCTCGAACACCGCGTTTCCCTCGATATGAACTCCGTGCGGCCCAGACTCACCTCCAAGCTGCCGCACTACTACCCTGGACGGCCCCTCACCAGCTAGATCCTCGATCACATCCAGCGTCGTCAGCCTGAACACCAGGCCTTTTTTCGCCTCGGTCTCCTGCGACACCACGCGCCCTCTGATTACTCGGTCGCTCGTCCCCGTAAGCTCCTCCACGGTCAACGCGAGAACCGTGGCCGCTCGAGCCTGCGAAAACGGCCCGGCCAAGGCGATGATGCCGACCATCACTAACGCTCGGCGCATCTGGCTCCCTCCCTTGCGGAAACCAGTAGGGAGCCGCTTCAGCTGGGCAAAGTGAGGGCGTGCCTACCTCGCCGGTTTTCTACCGAGAAATAGAGCAAATGCCTCGTTTGGCCCATCGGCTTCCTCGTAGGTCATCGATTCGAGCTCTGCGAAGAGGCCGGGCAGCTCACCGGGAGCCACGCAACGATCCATGGGCCAGTCGGGTTTATACCGCAGGTGTCTCGTGGTGAATGCCCTGGAGATCAAAACGCCTCCAGGCTTCAGCGTGTCGATAAGGCGACCTGCGAGATTTGGGAAAAAGAAACGGAAGCAGATCACGAGGTCGTATGTTTCTCGAGGAAGACTCGCGTCTCGTGCATCGGAACGAATCAACTCGAGCCGACCTGAAACGCCCTCGGCATCGCCCGCCCGACGCAATGTCTCTATGGCCACATCCGACATGTCCAGAACGTCGACGTGGTAGCCCCTCTTTGCGAGAAACAAGCTGTTTGCTCCAACCCCGGCCGCCATGTCGAGGGCTCTTCCCTTGGGAAGATCGGAGATCTTCTGGGCAAGCACTACATCCGGAGCCCAATCCGGAATGAACGATGGATCGGAGTACCTTCTGTTCCAACGAATTCGGTCCGACAAGCTCGGCAAGACTCTCTCCTTTGTGAATCCAGAGGCAAGTATTTGCGGTCATTATACACATGCCTTGGGGACATATCGCCAAAGCCGACCAACTCTTTGGCAACAAGGGAATTGACGGGCAAGAAGGGTCGAGGCGAGCATGGGGGTAAGCAATGGAACCTAGCCTCCTAATGACCTGCTTCGAGCCCTTCGCGGGACGCTCCACCAACACGAGCATGCGGCTCCTTGGGCCCATGCTCGTATCGCCACCTTCGGGAGTAGCAACTCGGGTGCTCCCAGTGGACTTCAAGGCCCTACGCAGAATCGTTCCTCGGCTCGTGCGCACCCTGCGACCCAAGAGGTGGCTGCTTCTCGGCGAGCACGCATCCACCGAGCGAATGCGTTGCGAACGGGTCGCAATCAATACGCTGGATGGAACCGTGGCGGACAACAATGGTCGATTGCCAAGCGGCAAGGCGGTCCGGGGTGGGCCGGCAGCCTACTTCGCGACTCTGGATCCAGCTCGCCTCGTCACCCATTTCGAGCAGCATGGCATTCCGGCGAGTCTTTCCGACGATGCCGGCACCTATGCATGCAACTTCGCGCTCTATCTCGCTCTTCACCATGGCCGGCGGCATGGAACTCCCGTTGAAGTGGGGTTCGTACATGTACCTCGCAGCTATCGACGCACCGGCCAGGGTCTCCAGGTTCTCCGAGCATCCATGGCCGATCTGGCCAACAAGCTTGCGGAGGAAGACTGCGAGGCGGCCTAGTCGGCCGAGCAGACATCGAGCTATGCTTCTGCTCGATGACGCGCCTTCATAATCGCGAGACTCTCGCCGTTGTCCTCTTGGGGTTGGCTCTGGCATTATTGATTGGTTGGCTGGCCGATCTTGGCAGGGTGACTCTCATGCTCGTGGCAGGTTGGCTCGTGGCCTCGCTTCCCGTGGCCATGAAGGTCCAGCTCGCAATCCTGCCGCTCTACCTACGCCTCGGCTTCAATCAAAGAGCCCTGGATCTCGCCGTCGACATTCGAGACTCCGCCCCCAACCGTAAGGGACGAGATCTCGCCTCCCTGGATGTGGCCATGGTTCAAGCGGCGA
>SKWY01000416.1 GCA_007128675.1 Deltaproteobacteria bacterium
ACATATCGGCGCGTCCGACCGCGAAGCCCATCAACAGGAGCAGCACCATCGTCTTGGTGCCGAGCATCGCCGCGCCGACGAGTCGATCGTAGATCGTCGGCCCCACCACTAGCCTGTAGAGGGGGAAGAGCAGCATCAAGGACAGCGCGACGGCCGACCAGAGAAAGACCTCGGTCATTTGGTCTCCTCCGTGGTCACGGAAGGCTCGTCATTTTCGTCCGGACGTCCTTGGTCGTCGAAGGCCCAGCCAATCATTCGCTCCATTCTTCTGGAGACGACCCCTTCTTGGGATGCGGCGTCAACAGCGTGTATCAGGAATTCTCCGTCATCGGAGACGTCCACCGTGAGAGTGCCGGGCGTCATCGTAATAGAGTTTCCAAGGGTGGTGCGGGCCACCTCGCGATCGAGGCGTGTTCGGAAGGCGAACATCCGAGGGCGAAGCCTGCTTCTTGGTCCGAGGATCATGGGGATCAAGAGGAGGTTCGCTTTCGCTATCTCCCAGGCGAGCCACGGAGTGTAGACGACGACGCGATGCCAGGGCATCATCGTCAGCCAGCGCTGCCCGCGGGCGTCCTTGGGACCCTCCTCGGAGTAGAGCAGGCGGGCCGAGATCAGGGTCACGCCCAGTACGCAGACCGCGCCAAACACCAAGTACTTCGGCTCGAGTCGTCCCGAGAGGACCACCCAGAAGCCGTATAGGACACCGGCGACGGCGAGCTGATGGATCCAGGAGCGCGGCATGGCCGTAGCTCGCGCGGGGATCGATGGGTTGGGGGCCGAGCCCAGGCGCGAGGACGGAGCTATATAGAGGCGCGATCGTGGTCCGGTCAAGCGGAACAGACTCTTTTCGACATCAGCCCACCATTTAAAAAGAGTACCCGAATGTCAGGGAGAGTCGTCCGCGCTCTGGGATCACCTCCGGGCGTGCCTCGACTATCGATGCGGGCCGCACAACGGTGAAGCCCCACCCTATCGAAAGCGGTCCGACAGGGGTGATGTACCGTAGTAGGGGGCCAACGCTGACCGCCGGCTCGTCCCAGAGCTCGGCGGCGCGATAGGACACGGTGGCCGCGTCCACGAATGCCGCGAGTTGGAAGCTGCCGAACAAGATGTTTCGAGCGGCGTACCATCGTAGCTCGAGGCTCGAGGTGAGCCTGTAGCGCGCACCGGGAAAGGCGACGGCCGAAGCGAAGGGGGCAAGACCTCGCACGCTATAGTCACCGCCATAATAGAGAGCTTCCGAGTCTGGAAGGCCTGGATGGCGCCCCAGGGGGTGAGCCGAGCCGAATTCGCCGGAAAGGGCCAGCACCAGCGGGCCGCCAAGGAAGCGGTCTGCTCCGAGTGGCCGTTCCCAGATTGTTCCCATGTTCAGATAGCCCGTTGCCGCCAAAAGGGCCCTCCAGAAGTTGTGGCCTTCGGGCCTTGGGGACAGCAGGGCATGAGCCAGCTCGAGCCGAGCATCGGCTGCCCAGCCGCGGCGAGGGTCGACGAAAGAGTCGCGTCGATCGAAACGGAGCACGGGAGCAATACGTCCGACGTTGGCAAGGGGCCCTGTGAGAATGGCGCGGGGGTCGTCGTCTTCCTCCGGAGCGTCCCCTTCTAGAAGCTCGAAACGTCCGGCGGACACCTCGTATCTTAGGTGCGCGATGATGTCCGGGCAGTGCCGGCACCTATCGCGCTCGAGGAGCTGCCGGGAAATGCCGGCTCCTGCCCCCAGCCGCTCTTCGATAAACGCCGGTTGGTCCTCGAACCTGTAGAACAAGCTTGCGTCGGTATCGAAGGGGGCCCCGAATGGCCGGGGTGCCCTCAGGCTGGCGTCGACGCGATCCGCGCGGCCTATACGCAGTGAGGGGTGGAGCCGTCCAAAGATATCGCCGAGGCGAAGCCTAAGGTCCAGGTGAATGGCCCGTCCAAGAAGATTCCTGTCTCTGTAGTCTCCACCAATCGAGAAACCCTCGTCAGTGGCGTATCCGGCCACAAGATCCGCGGACCTCGCCGGCCGCTCTCGCACCTCGACGACGAGCCAAGACTCCGGCTCGTCCAGCCAAAGACCTAATGGCTCTATGTCTACGGCGTAGAAGGCACCGAGGCCTCGGAGGCGGCGTCTTGCCTCGCCGAGGCTGACGAGGTCCAGGGGCTCTCCTTCTCTCAATCCAAGGTGCTGTTCTATCAGCGATGCTCGCGTGCGAAAGTTGCCTCTGACGAGTAGGCCGCCGACCACGACGCGAGTCCCGGCAAGCACGAAATGCTCTATCGTGACATCGCCGCCGGTTTCGGGAGGTGGCGCGTCGACGATGGTGGAGACCTCGGCCATGGGGTAGCCCTCGGATGCCAGCGTGGTGAGGATCTCGTTCCTGTCCCGCTCCCACCTGCCTTCGACGAAAGCCTCTCCGGCTCGAAGCTCCAGCTGTTCCATCAGCGCCTCGTCGTCAACCTCTTCCGGAAGGTCCACGACCGTCAGGGCCTTGACTACTCTTTTCGGTCCTTCGTCGATATTGAAGACGACCTCGATCTTCTGGTCGGGCCCATCGATTCGTTCGGCACTCACGGTGGCGGCGCCATGACCTCTTTGCTCGTAAAGCCTCTCTATGGCGGCGGAGTCGGCCTCTATGTCCGCCTCTACCCAACGGCCTCGCCAGATGATTCTCGACCTGCGGGTTCGTATCTCCGCCTCTCTTCGCAGCGAGCGATCCGAGAGGAGCTCGTTGCCTTGGAAACGAACCCTTCTAATCTCTGCCCGCTGCCCCTCGGCGATCAAGAAGGATATCTGTAGGGTTTTCGGGTCCGGCTGTTCACTCTCCGTCTCTATCTGGACGTCTGGGTAGCCCGCCTCTTGATAGGCTCTCTCGATGCGCTCCGCCGTGCGTTGCATCTCCGTCTCGTCGATGATCCCCGCATCGGCGAACGTCGAGAGGTCTGTCAGCTCGGAATCCCGTAGGGCCCTGTTACCCA
>SKWY01000310.1 GCA_007128675.1 Deltaproteobacteria bacterium
CACACACTCACCGAGGTGACCGACCCCATCAACTACTCGCCCTTCTGGTTGGGGTCCGACTCTCCCCGCCACTTCCTGGTGACCTCCGGTGCCCGTGATACCGCCACTCCCTACAAGACGGCCTTGGCCAAGACGGCTGCTGCTGGAATCCCGCTCTTGCAGCCCGCAGGAACGGAGTCGATCTTTCACGAGACAGCGGGTCTATCGCCGGTTTCCGCCCCCGTCTCCGCGAACATCGGAGGCTCAACCGCCGGACATATTCACTGGCCTAATGGGGATCACTTCATAGTCTTCCGAATACGTGAAGCCATCCATGCCTCCATGTACTTCTTGGATAGCGCCGTAGATTCCACTCCGAGAATCGAGCGCGATCCAGATGCCCTAGTCCGCTGACGCGAGATGAAAGCCGACCAGTTCTCACGCCAGGGCTCTTCGCCGAACAGTCGCCAGGTGCTCGCTTGGGCTTTTATTGTCCTCTTGATCTGCGGCCCAGCGCAGGCAATGCAAACCGAAAGAGAAGGGATCCCAGAAGCTTGGGCGAGCATGGCCAAAGAGCCCATTACCAAGGGAAACAGTGTCGAGCTTTTGGTTGGCGGAAAGGAGTTCTTCCCCAGACGCCTGGCCCTCATCGAGGAGGCAGAGCACCAGATCGACCTCCTGATGTTTCTTTGGTGTCCCGACGAATCGGGTTTCAAGGTAGCAGAAGCTCTGGCGGCCGCGGCCCGCCGTGGGGTTCGGGTTCGAGTAGGGGTCGACTTCTTCAACAACAAGGGCGCGGCTCCCGTCTACGACCTAATGGAACAGGCCGGCGTGAAGCTAATCATATTCAATCCGCCTCGATGGCGCTGGACCCTGAATGAACGGATGCACGAGAAGGTCATGCTCGTCGATCGAGAGGTCGCGCTGCTTGGTGGGGCGAACATCTGTGACGAGTACATGCTGGAGACCGCGGCTCGAGGGCTTTGGCAGGACTATGAGATAGAGGTTAGAGGTCCCGGCGCATCACGGATTCAGGCGCGCTTCGATGAGACCTGGAGCAATATGCTGCAAACCCAAGAGGACCTCGAGAGACGCCACGCAGCCGTTTTGGGCCATTCCCTCGACACAGCGCGATCACGTACTCTGAGCAACCCACCGACAAGACATCAGTCAAGAAGCCCTATTGCGGCAGGCCGCGTGGCCGAGCCGGGCTCACGGGAGCATGAGCTGCTCGTGCATTACCAGCAGCCATACCAAGCTGAAACGGAAACCGACAGAGCCTTGATGCTCTACATCCATTTTTTGCACTCCGCGGAATCTAGAATTGTGTTCCATACACCATACATGGCTCCCCCAAGGCCCTTGAAAGCCGCCCTCATCGATGCAGTCGAACGCGATGTAGAGGTGCAAATACTGACCAACTCGCCTCATACAAATGATCTAATCTACATTTTTTCGCTGGCGGCTCGTGCCCGATATAGAGCCTTGATAGAAGCAGGAGTAGAGATCTACGAAAGCCCGCGTACGACACTGCACGGCAAGGCAATCATAATAGATGATTCGGTGGCCGCAATAGGGTCACATAATTTCACACATCGAAGCTTTCATCAGAACAGCGAGATTAAGGTCATCACGAACGATCCTGTCGTCGTTAACCGTCTGTCGAGCATATTCGACCAAAATATGGAACGATTCACCCAGGTCACCAATGATGACCTGGATGCAAAGGAACCTAGCGGCCCGCTCTGGTTGCTTGGAAGATGGGCGGGATACTTGTACTGACACCTCTCGAAGTAGGCTCCCTGCCCCTCGATATCCGTATTCCGTTGTCCATATGATGCCTTCCGCCCCTGCTCACATCTCGCGCATCGTTCCGCAAAGGGGTGTTTCGAGACTCCCGGCCGGTGACGTCGGTGGAGAACATCCGGAACAACAGCTCCCCGCGAGCCGGCGCCCCCCGATCGCCGACGTCGCGGGGAGACGACCTCGAACGAGCCCCCCCAGGATCGGCTTGCGCCTCGACGCTCACCCCCCTCCCGTCCTCGGTCGTCACTCGATATAGTCAGCATTCCCGCAGTCGCCAACGAGGCAGTTTCCCTATGAAGCATGATTCGAGTCGGTCCAGAAAGACAGAAAGTCTCTTCGGAATACACTGTCATCTCAAAAAGGAACTGAGAAACCTCGAGTTTGGACCACCTGTCACACACGTGTACAACCCCTTGGAGTACGCGGCACTACCTCTACGCGAATATCTCGAGTTGTTTGGGGCCGGCACACGAGAGATCGTGCTTCTAGGAATGAACCCGGGGCCTTTCGGGATGGCCCAGACAGGAGTTCCCTTCGGGGACCCGGTAATCGTTCGCGAGTGGCTTCGGATAGAAGCCCCTGTCGGCAAACCGGAAAAGGAGCACCCAAAACGCCCGATTGGTGGGTTCTTGTCGAGTAGAAGAGAGATTAGCGGCCAAAGACTGTGGGGCTGGGCACGCGATAGGTTCGTGACGCCGGAACGTTTCTTCGAACGGTTTTTCGTTTTGAACTACTGTCCCCTCGTCTTCATGGAAGAAACCGGCAAGAATAGAACTCCCGACAAGCTTCCAGCAGGTGAACGCGGGCCCTTGTTCGACATCTGCGATCGGGCCCTGCAAAGTTGCGTCAGGCTTCTCTCGCCCAGGATCGTAGTCGGGATTGGGGCATTCGCGGAGAACCGAGCCAGAGCTGCTCTTTCGGGTAATCCCGAAATTCGCATTGGAAGAGTTCTCCATCCAAGTCCGGCGAGCCCAGCGGCGAATGGAGGGTGGGCAAGGGCAGCCGAACGAGACCTCGAAGGGCTCGGAATTCAACTACAAGGATCGACGAGCCCCAAGTCGGCACGCTAGACTCCGGCAACGAGCACCCAATCGAAGCGAGACATGTGGCCGAAGGCGCGCCAGCACACAGGTAGCCTTGCCCTTTGGCAAGGAGCCGACAGTCGCAATGGGTCAAGACACAACAAAAGAGATAGGACCGCGAAGCAGCTGTCCACTTGGCTCCTACATGTCACTCAAACATCAATGGCAGCTATGACGGGAGCATGGTCGGAAGGGCGCCCTCCTTTCCGCTCCTCACGGTCGATCCAGGCCTCGGCACATCGACCCACCAAGGGGCGCGAAAGGTATAGATGGTCGATCCTGAGGCCGTCATTCCTTGGGAAAGCGAGTCTTCTGTAGTCCCACCAGGTATAAAGTCCGGCCTCTTTGTTCCTAATTCGCAGGGAATCGAACAAGCCCCACTCGACTACGTCAGCAAGTGCCTCTCGCACATCGGGATGAAAGAGGACCGAGGACTCCCATTGGTCTGGGTTCTCGACATCCCTTTCCTCTGGAGCAACGTTGAAGTCTCCGGCAAGGATGAGCGTTTTTTCGGGGTCCATATTCTCATCGAGCCATTTTCGAAGGCGCTTTAGCCATTCCAGCTTCATGCTCCACTTTTCCGAGCCCACCTCACCGCCATTGGGAACATAGACGGATGCGAAGCAAGTAGCACCTACATGGGCCTGGAGGAACCTGGCCTGACTGTCCTCCTTGCCGTCGCCAAAGCCTCGCTTCACCTCTTTCGGCTCATCCTTGGTGAGGATGGCCACTCCATTATAGGCCTTTTGTCCATTGACTGCCGCGTGATACCCAGCTTCCGCTAGTGTCTCGAAGGGGAACTCCTCTTGCCTAACCTTGATCTCTTGGAGACAGACGACATCGGGAGCATGACGCGCGAGGAAGGCCAGAAGCCTCTCCTCGCGCGCACGGATCGAGTTTACGTTCCAGGTAGCAACTATCATCCGACGAGACTACCAACGCTCGGTCCTACTCAACAATCGGAAGCACGTTCCCAGGCTCTTGAGGAGGATCCTCTAGCGAGCCATCGAGCCTCACATAGTTGCCATTCTCCTGCACGAGGAAGAAGACTTGTCCATCCTCGTCCACGGCAGCGAAGATGTTGGCGATGGTGGCGGCCGTTATGGGACCGAAGTCCGCGGTTACTTCTATGAGGCCGTCCCGTCCAACGTCCAGACCAACCGAGTAGCTACCCGAAGGCAGCTCCAAAGCGTCCGTGGTCTCCCCGAACGCAAGATTCTCGAAAGCCAGAACCGGCTGTTGGTTCGGGCGGGCAGCCCATAGATCCACCTCGCCTACTCCCACGGCAACATGAACTGGCCGCAGCCTGATTGCCCCCGCGACGGGAGGCGTTTGATCGTCCTGAAGCAGTAGAACGGACAGCTCCTCCAGCTCGCCAAAAACGACAACGGTATAGAACTCACCCGCCATAAGAGGAGGATCCACGATCTGCAAGACAGCTTCCTCGCGCTCCTGACCTGCAGGCACCACCTCTACCAGCTCCACATCCGCGGGAACCGCAAGGTAGTCCGTTCCCTCGGCAAAGTTCAAGTTGGTCACCAATGGAACCGCCGGACCCCAAACATCGACGGGAGGCGCCTCGGGCGACAGATGAACTAGCCTGACGCCGGCCTCGTCCTCCCCTAGCTCCGGCGTGATTGGTCTGGGGTTGATTCGGATCGTGTTCCCATCCAAGAAGTGGGCAAGGAGAAAGACCTCTCCAGTCTCATCTTGCAGGGCAAAGACGTTGAGTATAGAGCCCGCGGTCAGTTGCGGCAGTTCGAAGACCAGCTCTGGCTGCTCGTCCCCATTTACGTCTATGCCCACCACATAGGTGCCCGCATCGATGTTCAGGTTATCACTTGCCTCGGCAAAGGATACGTTCTCCACCAGTGGCTGGGGATCCTCTGGATCGGTCACATTCCAAACGTCCACCTCTCCCACATCGGGGGCTGCGTGTACGATACGAACCCTTATCTGGTCAGCCGGTGGAGTAGTCACATCATCGACGAGGAGGATTCCCGTAAGATTATCCAACCAGCCAATCACCGCGGCGGTATAGGTATTGTCCTCCTCGAACTCGAGTCCCTCCAGAGTGAGCACGCTGTCCAGTATTCCCGCCCCGGACGGCGTGATTTCCAGAGTATACGTACCTTCATCCACCACCCGATACGTGCTGCTATCAGTGAAGGAAAGATCACTGAAGATTCGCCTCTCTGGCTCCAGGGTCCAGACGTCAACAGCTGGCGCGTCTGGAGACAGGTGAATAGCCCGTATGTCCGCCGTCTCGTCGGCTGGACACTCGGGACACGCCGTCAGGCCCAGCACCAAGGCCAGCATTACCATTAGCACCTTGTCAGCCGAGATGGCCGGCAACAGTCCTTTCAATCGCTTCATTTCGTACCCCCAATGGTTTCAATGCGTTTGCGGCGAAGAGACCTCATCGTTCTCCCGAGCGCGCAGCGGGCTGGGAAGAGCGTCGCCCAACATGAGGCTATGCATCGACGGTACGGCGACAACAGCGAGAAATACCCCGTTCTCTCCCAAGGCAGCCGCTCGTCCCTTTCGTCTCCTTTCCCTTGCAGCCCCACCTCGACGAAACGTCGAGGATGCGCTAGGTTGCCACCTACGCCGAGCCGCGGCCGTCGCCGCGTCATGACAGGCTCTCTCTAGCGTTGGGAAGTGTCGCTTCATGGCTCTCTTGGCCACTGCGAACTCAGGCACCCGGCGCGACTGACTAGAAGAAGGACCTCATGAAAAACGAAAACATCAACTCGACCGCCGCTTTTGAAGAGAATGCACCCGCACCTCACCGCGGAAATACCCACAAGGTGCGTAACCAGCCCTTTCGCTACCCTCTCGAACACTCCTTCGAAGAGCCTGACTGGACACGAATACCTGGATACGGCTCGGTCTCGCGAGAAGACTGGGAAAGCGTCCTCTGGCAAAGACGCAATACCATCAAGAGCATATCGGAGCTCCGGTCCGTGCTGGGTGAAAAGAGCCCCGAGGATCTGCTCGAGGACATCGAGGAGGATCAAAAAGAACGGGCAAACATGTCCATTCTCCTTCCGCCTCACATGCTGAACTGCATGGATATCGAAAACCTACGTACTGACCCCATCAGGCGATACATGCTGCCGGCCTTGACGGACCGTCATCCAAAGTGGCCCAACCACCCCCGCGCCAGCCGGGATAGCCTCCACGAGGCCGAGATGTGGGCCGTGGAAGGTTTGACTCATCGATACCCCACAAAGGTGTTGGCCGAGCTCCTTTCCACCTGTCCGCAGTACTGTGGGCATTGTACCCGCATGGATCTAGTGGGAAACGATGTCGCCAAGATTGAGAAGAAGCGCTTCGAGTCGAAGCCAAAAGAGCGCTACGCCAAGATCCTGGAATACCTGCGCCAAACCCCTGCGGTGCGCGATGTAGTGGTTTCCGGCGGAGACATTGCGAATCTTCCCACAAAGCAGCTGGAGGATTTCGTCGAGGCCCTGCTCGATATGCGGCATATTCGCGACATCCGTCTGGCCACCAAGGGCCTCATCGGACTACCCCAGCACTTCCTTCAAGACGATGTCTTGAAGACGCTGGAGCGCCTCGCCAAACGCGCCCGCAAGCAAGGGGTTCAGATCGCTCTGCACACTCATGCCAACCACGCCAGTCAGATCACCCCCCTAGTAGCAAGAGCAGCAAGCAAGCTGCTCGACACAGGCATTCGTGACATACGCAATCAAGGCGTTCTGATGCGAGACGTAAACGATAGCGCCGAGTCTCTACTCCAGCTTTGCTTCCGGCTTCTCGATGACGCCGCGATCATGCCCTACTACTTCTATCTCTGCGACATGGTGCCAAATAGCGAGCACTGGCGCCTGAGCCTCTTTGAGGCTCAGCGCTTGCAGCACGACATAATGGGATATCTTCCAGGCTTCGCGACACCACGGCTCTGCTGCGACGTACCCCTCGTCGGCAAGCGCTGGGTCGACCAATGCGCGGAGTACGATCGAGACAAGGGCATCAGCTACTGGACCAAGAACTATGTAACTACCGTCGATGCCGATGATCCCGACGCCCTGGACCGAAGATACGAGTACTACGATCCGGTCTATACCCTGCCCGAAACGGGGCAAGAGTATTGGCGTAAGAACGAGACCTAAGGCCGATTTGGCTATCTTGATTCACGTGTCGCGGGCATGGGGGACCCCGTTACTAGTTAGTCAAGCAGCCATCCTCTTTGGCGCATTGCACCTTGGTGCCCCGCACGCCCCGCTCCATTCGTCGAGAATCGATATCTTTGCGGTTGGTTCGGAAAGATGGTCGACTGGCGCGATCCCGACAACCGGCGGCGTTGCCAGCCGTCTACCGCCGTCAGAAGGCGATTAGCTGGGCTGAAACCAAGCCTCCAGCCTGGCGGCTTTAGGGCCCACGGACCAGCTGGCCGTTATCCGAGTGGCCATTCGTCCGGAAACACCTGCGCGCCATGTAGAGCCGCAGCGGGGGCGCGTTTCGAAGCTCTATCGTTCCCACCGTATGCTCGAAGTTACGCGCCAGATGATCTAGCAGATGTCGATCTTGCTGCCATATTGTCTGATATGCCAGAAAGCAGCCTCCATCTCGCATCTGCCGAGCGGTCTCCGAGACGATCCGTCCGCGTACCTCATCCGGTAGATAGGAAAAGGGGATCCCCGTTATCAGGCAGTCGATGGAATCTAGATTCTCGGCCTCCAGTATCTGCCTAACGTTTCGCGCATCGGCCTGGTGAATCGAAACGCGGGGATCCTTGAACTTCTCACGTAGGATACGAACGAAGCTCTCGTTCAGCTCTACCAGTATCAGTCGCGCATCCGGGCGCATCCGCTCCACCAAAACCTCGGTGATGACCCCTGTGCCAGGGCCAAACTCGACGATTACACGAGATGCATCGAAGTCCACTCGGTCGCAAATCCATCGGACGCCGAATGAGGAGGTGGGAGTTACGGACGCAATCCTATAATCGCGAACCAGATTCTTGATGTACGTCAACGTGCTCATGGCAACATTTTCCCGGCGACATTCTAGTCAGTGGCCTCAAGACGAGAGACCTACACCAATCAAGCCCATTCAGGCACCAACGCACTGATGGAAGGCACCCATATCCAATGGCCGCCATGTAGCTCGATTGCCCCCAATACACAACCCAAATGGTTCGATTTGTCGAGCCGCCGAAACTTGCTCGTCGCTTCGAACGGTGGAGCTATCAGAGCCTACGGAGAAGATTCTGGGCTTCTTCCCTGTACTCTCCAGCTGGAGCCATCCTCAGGTACTGCTGTAGAGCCTCTCGAGCAGCACTGCGTCGTCGCCGTTCCGTGGAGAGAACTCGGCCAAGGAAGTAATAGGAGTCCGGATACTCCGAGTCTATTTCCACCGCTCGAATCAATGTGCCTCTTGCCTGAGCGATGTTGTTCTGCTGAAGCTCCATCCGACCGAGCTCCACGATGGCCCGCGATCTGCCCCGGCTGTTGTTGCGCTGCCCAAATAGCTCCTCCGCCTCCTCGAGCCTCCGCTTCGCGGCATCAAAGTCCCGCTGCCGCCGAAGGAGGCTACCCATGGCAAGAAGGGCCTCCGGATACCCACCCTCTCGCATTTCGTTCGCTTGCCGGAAGGCGGCGAGAGCCTTGTCGAAGTCACGAGCCGCTTCATGTGCCTGACCAAGAAGAATCCTGAGTGACGGATTGTCGGGAAATGCAGAGATCGCTCTCTCCAGCGATTGAACGGCCTCTCGAGCCCCTTCTCTCCCAGGCATGCTCATGAGCACCCGAGCATGTTCAATATAGAAACCGGCACGATTGGGTTCGATCTCGATCGCTCGTCTGATCGACTCCTCGGCAGCCTGAAACTCTCCTTCTCGATACAGCCGGCGACCTATCATCAAGTGAATGTCGGGATTCCTCGGCTGCACGAGGAGCGCTTGCTCCTGCTCCTCCTTGGCTTGGCTCTCCTTGCCTTGCGCGAAAAGAAGCTGAGCTCTGGCAAAACGCGCCATTGCAAGCTGACGCGCGGAAAGCTCGGACTCGGGCACTTCCAAGATCTTGTCGATGAACTTCTCCGCCTGCTTGTCCTCTAGCATTGGGCTATCGAGGATTATCAGGGACTGGCCAAGGAGGGCATCCACATGGTCCTCGGCAAACCTGAGAGCATTGGCATACTGCCTGTCGGCAAGGCGGGCGTCATCCTGCCTGCGAGCAACCTCTCCGAGGGCCACGTAGTTTCTGGCGTCTCGTGGAGCCTGCTCCCTGGCCCGACCGAGGTAGCGCCTCGCTTCTCTTAGCTCTCCGACCCAGAGATACATGTGCCCAAGAGCGCTCGACAGCACGGCCGAGGTATTGCCTTCGGTGTCGACTATGGCCTTCAGCTCGTTTATCGGCTTTTCGGTGTCCCCGGAGAAGAAGTCGAAGTAGGCCTGAGCCGCGACCCTCACGGTCAAAGTACGGCCCTCGGCCTTCGAGGCATCGAGATGACGAGTAGCCAGATCACGATAGGGTTCTCCGTCGAGATGCTCACCCCAGCGCAACACGTTCACGTACGCAAGGTACGCATGTGCCGTTGCCCCCAGAGTTCCACGCCTCTGGTAATCCAAGGCTTCTTCCGCTAGCTCGCCCACCTTGAGCAGGTTCGCATAGGAGCCCTCTCCCAGAAGCTGCTGGGCATCGGCTAGAAGATCATCGGCTATGCGGACTCTCTCGGCCGCACGCGCCTGAATACCCCACCAGCCGAGCATTATCACGAAACCAACGCCCAGCATGACCAACGTGACCATGGCCGGCAACTTGCTGCGCCGTTTCAGTGGATCGTCGAAATCGAGAGAGGCGTCGTCGTCGAACTCCGCCGGCTCCACTGCGCCAAACGAAGGTTCCACGGATGGGGCCGTACTGACCGGCGCCGCGAAACCGGGCGCCTGCGGTTGCGGCGCGGCCGGCTGGCTCGATGGCGGAGCCTGCATCCCGGGAGCAGCGGCTGCCTGTCCCGTGGGCGGGGCAGCCGGCACAGGGGGCGGCGCACCCAGGTTGCCGCCTTGCACGTCTTGGCCCTCGGGTGTTGGCGCGGCGGAGGGAGGAGGGGTCGGAGGCGGCGAAGCCGGTTCAGGCGGGGCGGGAGGAGGCGGAGGATCGACTCCCCACTTCTTGCACGCCTCCAAGACCTGCTGGTCATCGGGAGCAGCAGCCGCTGCTTGCTGAAGGCACTTGCAGCCGTCCTCGGTATCACCCTGGGCCAGGAGCTTGATGCCAAGAAGGCGATTTGCCTCAACGTGCTCGGGATCAATCTCCAAGGCGGCCTTGAACTCCTGGAGAGCCTTTCGATCCTTGCTCTGATCGGAGTAGATCCGTCCCATCAACACCCTTGCCTCTGGATCGTCTGGGTGAGCCTTCACTCCCTTCTTGCAGACGACCATCGCTTCCATGAAGCGGCCCAGAGCCAGGTAGGCTTCCGCCAAGGGCTGGTAAGCCTTCGATGATGGGTCGCTGGCAAACGCACTCTCTAGGGAGGCGATATCCGCTTGTGACGGTTTTGCGTCGTGGGTGGCCATGCTCCTGTTTCCGTCCGCCTTTCTCTCTTGAGTCTTTCTCGGGCCCGAAACCCTCGCAATACCAGCGATCCCGAAACCTTGTCAAAGGATCGGAGAAAACGAGGGCATCTTGAAGCTCCGATGCCGGCTGGCAACTGTATCACCAATGCTGTCTTTAGAGGATATACTGCGAAAGATCCTCGCTCGCGAGAATTTCCGATAGCTGCGACCTGACATAGTCTCCATCCACCTCGATCTTGGTTTCCGCCAGCTCACCCGCCTTGAAGCTGACTTCGTCAAGGAGCCGCTCCATTACCGTGTGCAACCGTCTCGCGCCGATGTTCTCACCAGCATCGTTGGCCTCCTGCGCGATTCTGGCAATCTCTTCGATGCCCTCGTCTTCATAGGTGATATCAACCCCTTCGGTCGCGAGTAGCGCCGCGTACTGCTTGCACAAGCTGTTCCTCGGCTCCTTCAAAATCCGAACGAAGTCGCCCTTGGAAAGCGTGTCCAGCTCCACGCGTATCGGGAATCTACCCTGCAACTCGGGAATGAGATCGCTGACCTTGCTCACGTGAAAAGCCCCAGCCGCGATGAAGAGCACGTGGTCTGTCTTGATCGTGCCGTACTTGGTCGTGACCGTCGAGCCCTCGATTACAGGCAAGAGATCGCGCTGAACTCCTTCGCGGCTCACGTCAGGGCCCCCGTGCTCTCCCTGCCGTCCAGAGATCTTGTCGATCTCATCAAGAAAGA
>SKWY01000071.1 GCA_007128675.1 Deltaproteobacteria bacterium
TGCAGGCTTTCGAGAACCTGGTTCCAGGCCGACAGCTTCTCCGCGAAGAGCGAGTGCATCTGGTCGGCAAGGGTGAACGAGCCGATTCGAACTGTCCTCGCTCTTAGGTAGGACTCCAAGGCGAGGTGCATCTCGTGGCAATCCTGAAAACGCTCATTTCGATCCTTGGCGAGCGCCTTTAGGATTATCGCTTCGAGCTCGGCGGGGATGTCTCTTTTTACCTCCGTCGGGGGCATGGTCGGCTCATCACAGATGGCCTTTAGAATCATCAGCTCGCTGGACTGCTTGAAGAGGCGTGCGCCGGTTGCAAGCTCCCAGAGCACGATTCCAAGGGCGAAGATGTCCGAGCGGGCGTCCAGCTTCTCCCCCCGGCATTGCTCGGGAGACATGTAGGAGAACTTCCCCTTGAGCATGCCCGTTCGCGTTTCCTCGCATTGTGTGGCGGCCTTGGCTATGCCGAAGTCGACGATCTTCGTTTGACCATCGAAGGAGAGAAGGATGTTTTGTGGGCTTATGTCTCTATGGACGATGCCCAGAGGTTTTCCTGTCAAATCCTTCTTGTTATGGGCGTAGTAGAGCCCCTCGCAGGCCTGGGAAATCACCTTGGCCGAGCTATCGTGATTCAGGCCGACTCGAGCCTTCTCGGCCGCCCGACTTATGGTGCGAAGGTTCTCTCCATGTATGAACTCCATGGCGATGAAGTAACGGTCGTTTGCTCTGCCGAGCTCATAGATCTGGACGATGTTCGGATGCGATAGCTGCGCGGCGAGGCGTGCTTCGTCTAGGAACATCTGCACGAACCTGGAGTTCTTCGAGAGATGAGGGAGGATCCTCTTGATCACCACCAGCTTCTCGAAGCCACCGGCCCCGCGTTGACGGGCAAGCCAGATTTCGGCCATGCCGCCTGTGGCAAGTGGCTTGACCAGGCTGTATTTTCCGAGCCCTTCTGGCACGGGATCAGTCCTTTAGAAAGGTGCTTGGCGAGGCCTGCCTAGACCTCCTAAACCCTTGACCATACTAGGACTCTCGAGGCTGGGGTGTCAATTTATCGAACGCCTGGGCGATCCTATTTGTCGTCAGAGTGGCCCCGCAAAAGAGACCCAGGAATCGGGCCAGCCTTTGGCGAACAATCCGAGGGCGAAGGTAGGGCGCAAGGCTTATCCAGTTTGAATCGCGAATCCGGTGAGTTCCCGCTGCCCTTCGAGCTCTATGCCAAAACGCTGCCTTCCAGATTGCGATGAGCGGCTTGCGGATCGCCGGTGGCAAGTGTTGGCCATGTCCCGATTCCGCACGCCTCGGGCCATTAGAAGGCTCGTTGACACAAGTGCCTGGCAGAGCGTAGGTTCGCAGCATGTTGCCGGGCATTTTTCGGGCTGCATCTAGAGGGATGCTAATCGCTGTGATGGCATGCATTTCTTCTTTCCAACTCGGCTTTGCAAAGGCCCAAGCCCAGGAGACCGGTAGGGCGCTTCTCGAAAGAGCCAAGAGCCTCTACGATGAGCTGGAATACGAGGAGGCGCTAACTGTCCTCCGCCATGCAGCGGAGTCGGGCGATCTCTCCCGCAGGGACCTCGTCGAGGTCTACAAGCACAAGGGTTTCATCCACCTCATTTTGGGGGAAGAGGAGCATGCGGAGGCTTCCTTCAAACGCCTGCTGCAGCATGCTCCAGATCATAGGCTCAATCCAATTCTGACGCCTCCTCGCTTCATCGATTTTTTCGACTCGGTGAGAAGCCGTGCCAGGGCTGATGCTCCCGTTCTCTTCGAGCACAAGCCGCCCGGCGTTTTCGATGCGAGCAAGCCCTTGGAGGTGGTTGCATTCATGATCGATAGAGGTGGAATGGTCGATCGTTTGAAGGTGTACTTCCGCCTTCAGGAGCGCGGGGGCAACTACTCTTCGGCCGAGCTGAAAGTGGATTCCGTCGATTCCACGAGATACGCCGGTGCGATTCCGTACGTCTTCGGCGACCAGAGCGACAGGTTCGTAATAGAGTACTATCTGGCTGCGCTAGCCTCTGATGGGGCACCCCTTGCGACCTATGGCGAGCCCGGCTCGCCAATCGAGGTCGTCGTCGATGTTCGCGATGGTTTCTTGGGCCCGCGATACTCAAAGGAGGCTGATTCGCGCCGGTGGTGGTTGTGGGCTGGCGCCATAGGGGCAGTAGGCCTGACCTCGGGCCTAATCATTCTTGGGCTTCAATCCAGCCCCGATCCTCCCGATCATGGGGCGGCGACTTTGATAGTGAGGTGAGAGGACCCTCGATGGAAAAGACGTCTTGCCTTCACAAGAAGCCTTGGGTGCGGTCCGAGGGACTGGCCGTTGTGTGTGTTTCGGTCTTTCTGACGATTTCTATCTCCTCGTTCCAATTGGGATGCGGAGCCGAGGGCGGCACTAGCTCTCTTGGCTTCGACAAGTCCGCGCTACGAGAGCTTGGTGTTGCAAGCCTGTGGGCCGGAGCGTTTTTTCCCGAAGACGTTTATGGCACAGAGGTCGATTGTGGTGTGCTGCTCCATCAACCCTCCGATACCGAAGCCCTGATAGAGGCGGCGCCTTCCTTGATTCAAGATGTGAATGCCGACGCCGAGTCCGTCGTGCTCGTCATGGAAGAGCTGCCTCCCGGTGATATCTGGTTCTTGCTTCTGGGCTACTCCGAGGAGTCCGGCGAAGGCGACATCGTTGCTGCGGGCTGCGGCCACGGGCGCATCGAGAGAGGAGGAAAGTCGACGGTGGTCGTGCTCATGGAGCCGATCGACTGACGTCGGCTTTTTTCGGCCCACATGCGCCCGAAAAGTTGACCGCCTCTCATAGCCCTTTACGATTCAAGTTAGAGGGCAACAGCAACGCCGGGAGGCAACATGGCCGCCGCGCTCGCAACGACGATTCGAACCGAGACCAATACCCGCACGAGAACGAGGGACGCACGAA
>SKWY01000184.1 GCA_007128675.1 Deltaproteobacteria bacterium
GGCGCTTCGTCTCTTGGAGGACCTTTGGGTGTTCTTCGTGGCGAAGGATGAGGGCGCGCCGGACTTCATTCCAATCGCCATGGCTCTGCCCCGCCCGGACCAGCTATCTTTGAGCCTGGCGGAGGCGCGGCGAGCCTACTGGCCTTACAAGCTGCTGCCCGAGTACGAAGAATACCATTCAAGATCGCGGCGTCATGCCTTCTTGGCGCCTTGGGGTCCCATTAGAATCTATTGGGTGCAGCGAGTTTTGGGCACATCAGAGAGGGCATTCGCCTGGATCGCCGTGGAGAGAGATGGTGAGACCGGCGATGTACTGGCGCGCGAATTGCTGCTTCATGACTTCGAAACCCTCGAGCCACGGGTAGTCCATAGGTGGGACGGAAGTAAGCCGCCCGAAAAGCTCCCGGCCTCTGTGGTGAGCACACTCGAGGAGTGGAACATCGATCCCTTCGTGAACGGAACGCTGGTCAACACAACGGCCCATCCGCGAGGGGTCGAGTTCGATGCTCCTTCCCACGGTACTATCCGAGTCGAGCTCTCGTGCGTCGGTGACAACGAACGGGATGAGCTGGGCGGCGCCTGGTCGCTGACAGTGAGCAGAGACGAAGTAAAGCTCGGGGTTCATCAGACCCCTATCCGGTGCAGCCCCGATGAACCTAAATATCCAGCCTTCGAACACGCGGCGCTCATGTTGCCAGGCGACAGGTGGATCCTCATATTCAATTATCTCGAGAGCGGCATCCAGCAAAGCTCGTCGTTCGGAGTATCTTTGTAAGGCCGCCGGTAGAGAAGAGGCCCAGTCCTTGTTACGAGAACGCCGGCAAGGAAGTCGAGGCCGGAAAAGATGTGCTCCTTTAGTGCATGCATTGGCAGTCGTTCGCATGGTGGATGTTCGCCACACGCTTTCGCGCCTCGGTCGAGATTCGTAACCGACCATTCAACGTCGAGTATTTCGGTCTATCTTGCCTGGAAGGAGAAAGGGATACGGGCGCCGTCGCACTCGAAGCTGCCACGATCGGTCCAACATTCGGATCCACATCAGGGCACGCCACATCCGGGCGTCCCACCGGTAGTATCTGGTCAGTTCCTCTTCTGTGATGGCTGGATTGACGACTCGATTGGCCCGGGGGAGCAGCAAGGGAAGCATCGGTTCGAGTCGTTCCTTGATTAGATTGCCGAGAAAGTCGACGAGCCCCGAGCGAAGTGAGTAGTACTTGTCGAGGATCGAGCCGAGAAGAAAGCGTCGCGTGGCTTTGCGGAGCGCGAAGGGCAACGAGGCGAGGAAGAGCTCTATGTCGAGCAGCTCGCGACCGTTCTCGTCTCTCATCAACGGGGTCGTCACATCGAGATAGAGAGGTTCGCCATGTTCGAGCACCCAGTTGGAGGCTTGAGCATCGATTCCCAGACGCGGGCCAACGGCCTTGCTCAGCCTCTCGATGAGGAGATCGAAGATCTCGCATGATTCGGCTGGGTCGGCCGAACCGATGGTTTCGACCAGGAAACACCGGCGGTCCATCAGCGGCTGCACGCACCATAGGGTCGGGAGCTCGCCGTCGACCTTCACTTCGTGAATCTCGCTCGGAAGCACCGAGACTCCCGCATCGGTAAGGCGAGACAGGTAGGCATCGAATGTCCGGCGGTAACGTTCGATCGCCTCGGTGTCGGGAAAGGGAGGCAGCCTCTTGCACGCCCAGCTCCCTTCGGGTCGATGGCAAGAAAGGACGCTCGTGATTTCTCCGTAGCCGAGCACATTTAGCTCGCTGGTGTCGCCGGTGAGGATCGCGCGAGAGACTTTCTCCTCGAGCTCGAAAAGAGCGTCCTTGGGGATGACGCTTGTGCTCTTTCTTTTAGGCGAAGGCGCGTCTGACACGTGAGATGATGTCATCTGCTTCCTCGTTCGTTGTGATGAGCGGAGGAAGGAACTGCAAAACGGATGTGTCGTTGTTCGCCCATATCGCGAAGACACCGACCTCAAAGAGCATCTTCGACGCCATTATGCCCGCTTGCTTGGCGGGAAACTCCATTCCCATCATCATGCCTCGTCGGCGGAGCCGGAAGGGAAGACCGGAAAACCCTCGCTCGAAGCGCTCGCCGAGCTCTTCGATCCTCTCGAGAAAGTCCGGCTCCTCGATGATGTCGAGAACTTCCTTTGCCACCAGGCAGCCTACCTCGGAGCCTCCGTATGTCGAGATGTGTATGAAAGGATGCTGATCGAAGAAAGCGTGGACCTTGGGCGTCATGAGTGTGGCCGCGATTGGGTACATGCCTCCGCTCATGGCTTTGCCGGACACCACCATGTCCGGTTGAAGCCCGTCCAGGAGGAAGGCCCATGTCGCACCACAGCGCCCAAACCCGGTTTGAACCTCGTCAACGATGAAGAGGGCGCCATGCTGTCGACAGATCCTCTGTGCCTCCTCCAGGTAGCCCGGAGAGGCGATGGGCATTCCCAGGGTTGCCGGCACCGGTTCGAGCACCAGGGCAGCGGTATCCGGCCCGATCGCCGAGGCGAGAGACTCGATGTCGTTGAAGGGCACCTGCACGAAGCCAGGCAGATTCGGGCCGAAGGGATCCCTATAGGCAGCATCCCCGGCGGCCAGCGCGAGCCCAGTGTGGCCGTGATAACCGCCGGCCGCCGAGACGATGCCGCTGCGACCCGTTACCGCACGCGAGACCTTCAGGGCGAGATCCATGGCTTCTCCGCCGCCGACGCCGTAGACGACGCACTGAAGGTGGTCTTTCGTGCTTGCCGAGAGACGACGGCCGAGCTCGGCGCGAACTCCCGAGACGAGGTGATGGTTGCCGATATCCAACTCTTCCAGGGCTCGCCGGAGCGCGGCAAGGATTCTGGGGTGGCGGTGTCCGAGGTTGAAGCCCCCGCCGTTACAGTGGCAGTTGTACCAGCTCCGCTCGTCGTAGGCGTCGAA
>SKWY01000550.1 GCA_007128675.1 Deltaproteobacteria bacterium
CTAGGATGATGAGTCGAATGCGGATGATGATACCCAAATGGTTATCTTACCCGAATCCTTTCTACCAATTTTAGCGCCGATAGCCATGGGTACTAAACCATTCGGCTCTGATATGCCCCACTAGATGTGGATCCTCTGGAACGAGTCGCAGGCTCGAAGAATAAGGAGTCAATCTCGTTTCGAGGGCACCACGGTTACATTCGAAGCAAGAAGCCACCCGCCCTCTTGGTAATTCAGCCATCCCTGAAGGCCCTGCTTGCGCAGCTCAGCGATGCGCACGTGTAAGCGGTTGGCGGCGGCTTCGGGCTGAATGCTTTCATCCGGCCAGCCTGCCTCGAAGAGAGAGTCCGCGCTCACTGGCTGGCCCGGTTCGTCACGGCGAGCCACGGCCAGCCGAGCCAGAAGACGACGCTGAAGAGGTTTGCTTGCAAGCTCCACCGCCTTCTTGCTTCTTGTCTTGCGAAAGAAGCTTCCATCCTCGGCGACGATTAGCCCATCAAGAAGAGCTGTTGCCTCGGATATGGCGCGGTCGAGTAGCCTCGCGGCGAAACGAAGCTCTTCGGGGAGCTGATTGACATCGGCACCCTCTATCGTCCATTGACAGTGGACCTTCGAGAGCTGGCTCTTTGCCTTGGTGCAAGTAGATGCAAGAGCTTGCCACTTACCTTGAAAGCACTTTTGTCGAGCAAGCGAAAGATCGAGGTGACAGCGCTGCAAACTAAACAGAGCTTCACTCGCGGAGAGATTGATCTCTTGGACTAGACGCTCTGCCTCTGCAAGAATGCTGGCGGCAAGCTCATGATTGTCCGCATCAGCCTCTAGCGCAGACCTACAGCCAAGAGCCCACGCCGCGCTTGGTTGGCTGCCTACTTCAATCAGGTGGCGCGCCGCTTCCTTCAGGTAAAATCTCGCGGATTCGAAGCTTCTTCGTTCGTGCTCGAGTACTCCAAGATAGCATTGCACACCGCGGCGTTGTGATGCCGGAGAGCATAAGCGGCCCTTTTCCAGCGACTGCTCGTAATACTGCTCGGCCCTTTCGAAATCACCCATCAGGTGATGATGTATGCCCAGATAACTTAGAACTAGGGCTTCAAGTACGGGATCGTCTAGTTCCCGACACAGCTCGAGTGATGATTCGAAGCTTTTTAGGCCGCGGTCTTCCTGGCCCACTGCGCGTAGAGCAGAACCAAGGTTGGCTAGACAACGAGCCTCTGTCTTTCGCGCATTGGCGGCTCTGGCGACAGCGACGCCACGCTCGTGATGTGAAATCGCCTCTTCTATTCGATTATCCCATTCCAGAATGTTTCCGAGATTCGACTCGGACTGCGCCACCAAGAACAAGTGCCCGGCTTTCTCAGCTATCGAACGAGCCTTCTCGTAAGCTCTTTCGGCTTCCGCCTTGTCCCCCTCGTACCATAAGAGCAGCGCCTTCGAGATGTGAAAGCGCGCCTCGAGGCAATCGCTTTTCGCGGCCTCTGCCACGACGAAGCCCTCCTCCACCGTTTCTTTCATAGCTTCGAGGTCTCCGTTACGAAACTCTATTCTCGATCGAGCAACTAACGCCATGGCTCGAAGAGTCGGGTCAATCTCATCCGTGGAGCAAGCTATGGCCTCTTCGAGAAGCCGGCGATGAGCGACGAAGGGGCCACTAACGGATCGAACTACATCCATCGCCAAAACCGCACGAAGTGCCCGTTCGATTGCCTCGTTCGTACGAGGTGATCTTGCGAGCATTCTTCTGGCTACAGCCTCGATGTTTGCCATCTCCAACGATAGACGGAGCACAAGCTCCGAGGTCTCACCGGCCGCGAGGTCTGTTGCGTTCGAGGCAACTTCGTAGACGTAATGGTGAGCATGCCGGTCCTCGGTCACGCCGCTAGCATCTAGGTTGCGGAGTTGGTCGGCGGCGAATGCCCGGATTATCTCGTACATGCCGAGTCGAAGGCTCTCTCCCTCCTCGGAGCCTACTCTCCGATGGAGAATGGATTGATCTAGAAGAACCTCCAGTACCTCCAAGAGAGGTGGGCTGTCGCTGTAATCAGTTAGATCGATCACTGCCTCTGCGGCCCTAATGTCGAAGCCGCCACGAAAGACCGAAGCCTGGGCCGCCGCGGCTTGCTCCCAGGGAGTGAGCATTTCCCAGGACCATCCGACTACTGCTCTCACCGTGGCGTGGCGAGCGGGTAGATCACGAGAGCCGGCTTTCAGTACCTCGATCTGTGAGAAGAGCCTCGAGTGAAGCTCGGAAAGAGAAAGGGCCCGTAGCCGTGCGGCGGCAAGCTCTATGGCTAGTGGCAGGCCGTCGAGAAGCTCCACGATCTGAACGAGCCTTTCCAGGTTCTCTGGGCTGGCCGCCGGCTCCGCTCGAATCATTCTGGCCCTATCCAGAAAGAGTTGGACGGCCTCCGAATCCGAGGCCTCGGCCACTTCCGCCGGTAGGCTCAAGGGTCCTAGCTCTATTAGGGTTTCGTTAGATAGGCAGAGCCGTCTTCTGGAGGTGACTATGATTGTCGCATCCGATGCTTGCTCGAGAATGGGTCGAATTGCAGAAATTGCCGGCGTAAGGATCTGCTCGAGGTTGTCGAGGATCAGCAGGGTTCTGCCTCGAGCGGCGATGAGGTCAATGAGGTGGTCGAGGTTCGAGTTGGCTCCAGCGGTTAGTGGTACATTCAGAACGCGGCCCATTACGGCAAGAACGTCGTCGAGATCGTGGGCCTCCGTAAGGTCGAAGAACCAGACGCCGCCGTCGTACTGGGAAGTGGCGCCAAGGCTCAGACCTTGCTCGCGGGCCAGTCGGGTCTTTCCGCTGCCACCCGGGCCGAGAATCGTGAGAAGCCGAGCACTGCCCTCGAGCAAATGCTCGAGTTCCTTCAGCTCCTTTTCGCGACCAATAAAGCGGGTGCCCTGCTCGTAGATGTTGGTGTCGAGTCTTTTAGCCATATTGGAAACAGTGAACTCTGACAGATTGACTTACTACTGGCGACCCTGCTTTCGATTCGAACAGACCAGGCGAACTCTAACGCTCTCCAGGCTTTGGAAACCAGGTAATGCCTGGAACTGGCCGCAAACCACCGGCATGCGAGATCAGTCTGGGTCGATGAGCGGCTCGCAGATGCCGTCTCTACAAGTTCCGGAGTCCGCGGCACAGCTTGTGCCTTCTTCTCTATTGGACCAAGAGGTGTTGTCCGCGGCATCGGCCTCGCACCACTCGCACTCGTTGTTTGGGTTGAGCTGATGATGTTCGTAGAGGACATCATCGATGAAGCAGCCATCCGTGCACTGTCCGGCCGAGTCGCAGAAGCTGGAATCTCCACAAGGGGTGCCCTCGGGGTGCGGGCTCCAGGCCGAGGGGTCGCTCGAGGGATCGCAAAGTAGGCAAGGATCGGTTGGATGGTTGTCCAGAGGCTCCCACAGGGTCGAGTCGATGAAGCAGCCATCCGTGCACTGTCCGGCCGAGTCGCAGAAGCTGGCATCTCCACAAGGGGTGCCCTCGGGGTACAGGCTCCAGGCCGAGGGGTCGCTCGAGGGATCGCAAAGTAGGCAAGGATCGGTTGGATGGTTGTCCATAGGCCCCGACAGGGTCGAGTCGATGAAGCAGCCTTCCTTGCACTGTCCGGCCGAATCGCAGAAGCTGGCATCTGCACACGGGGTGCCCTCGAGGTGCAGGCTCCAAGCATGTGGATCCATGCTGACGTCGCAGAACCGGCAGGGCTCGCCAGGGTCCTCTTCTTGGTCCTCCCAGAACGCGGAGTCGATGAAGCAGCCGGCTCTGCATTCACCCTCGAAACAAATCCCTGTTGGGCATTCAGCTCCATCTTCTCGTGGAGTGAAAGAGGCATCGTCCTGCTCGGGCTGACAGGCCATGCAGGGTTCATCAGCCGCCAAATGCCCCGCTGGATATAGCCCCCCGTCGATGTCACAGTAGTGTACGCATTCTCCGCTCAAGCAGATTCTGCCCTCTGCGCACTCAGCTCCTTCCTCGAATGGCAAGGTGAGGCACTCGCCATCTTGGCAGAGGTTCTCCGTGCAGAGATCGCCATCGTCCTGACAGGCTCGACCACACTCGCCGCATTGCTCGATATCGGTAGCGAGGTCGACGCATGAGCCATTACAACAGGAGTAGAGGGGAGGGCAGTTGGCGGCCGCGCCGGGCTCTTCCAGGCCATCGTCGATTACCCCACTGCAGCTCTCGTCGATTCCATCGCAGAAGATCTCCGTTTCCCCTGGTGGTACCAGAGGCTGCCTGACCTGCACGCATACAAGGCTCCCGTCGTGACACTCGTAGCGACCCTCGGCGCAGATGCCCGGCTCACCCGTATCGCAAGGCGTTCCGAGCAAGGGATCATCGGAGTCCACGATGCCATCACAGTTCATGTCCCGGCCATTGCAAATCTCCGCGCGTGGCAGCACCTGTCCGATGCACTCGCGGATGAATGGGCCACTTTGACCAATCGTCCCGGCCCGACACTCACCTACTCCCATGGTGGGATGATCGAGCCCGAGGCCATAGCAGGGCTCACCATCGCAATCACCATTTTCGCAACGGCAGCCTTCGTCGGGGACGCCGCTGCAGTCGTTGTCCAGACCGTCGCCGCATACGTCCTCGGCTTCTGGACCCACACCGGCGGGATACTCGCATTCTCCAGTGCAGGGATCCTCGAGTACATCCGCGCAAAGACCCGTGCCGCATGGAGCCGAGTAGATCCGCTCGGGGTTGTCGACGATGCCGTCACATTCGTTATCGAGCCCATCACAGACCTCGCGAGAAGGTGCTCCATCTCCGTGGCACGGGCTCCAGGCTCCTTCACCAAGACAAACCTGAATGCCTAGGCTGCACACGCCTATGCCTTCTTGATCGGGGGATCCAATCTCGTAGCAAGACCTGATGCGGCCCCGGCAGTCATCGGCGTCTCGGCACTCGCCCCACACGCAGATCTCATCGGGCTCGCAGTCATCGTCATCATCGCAGACCGCTTCGCCAAGATCGACGCAGAAGCCGTCGACGCATATCCAGCCATCATCGCAGTCGTGCTCATCCTCGCACTCGGGTGGCTCAGTGGGGTCGACGCAGAAGCCATCGACGCATATCCAGCCATCATCGCAGTCGTGCTCGTCCTCGCACTCGGGTGGCTCGGCGGGGTCGACGCAGAAGCCGTCGACGCATATCCAGCCATCATCGCAGTCGTGCTCATCCTCGCACTCGGGTGGCTCAGCGGGGTCGACGCAGAAGCCGTCGATACAAACAAGCTCGCCGTCGCAGTCATCCTCGCCTACGCATTCACCGTGCGATATTCGGCACCGGTCATCCACACATACTAGCCCCTCCAGGCAGGTGCCGTCGGGGTTGCAGCGAAAGCCCTCCCGTTGGGGGTTCAGCTCGAGCTTGCAGGAAGCAGATCCGGCGAGCAAGACGAGAAGGGCTAGGATTGGCCAGAAACACGCGATGAACGGACGTGGTCCGTTTCTTCCCGAACTCTTTTCGAAACGAGGCGCAGAAAGAGGAGGAAGGAGCATGGCGGGATAGGCTCGCCCTAGAGAAAGGTCTTGTGATTGAGTGGATGTACCGGGCTTCGAGACTGTAAGTATCCTGGTGGAAGGAAGAAGCCCCATCTCAAAAGGCTATTCTTTCATAATGCTTGGCACAAGCCCACTCGCAAGTACTCCTCTCCCGGATAGCATTCGATGGGAGCATCGAGGCTTTTGACCCCCAATCCTAATCGATTGGCCTGGACTTCGCATGTGGACTAGCCTCTACCCTTGCCGCAAGCATGGGAGCAGTAATAGGTGCGTGATTTCGAGAACCGGATCGCGAAGGTCTTTCGCCACAGACGACGCTGGGCCAGGCGCGTGAGCCTGACAGCCTTTCGCGTCTACGATCGAGATATCCCCGGCCACCGCTGTGCGGTGGATTGGTACGATGGGCATGCGGTGGTCACCTCCTACCCCTCCTCGCATCCGGGCAAGAAGATCCCTGATGCGAGTCCGGGGGCTATCCAGCGTTCGGTGGCAAGGGCTCTCGAGATCGAGGAATCGAAGGTTTTCGTCAAGGTCCGCGTCCCAAGATCGAGGGGCCGACAGCAGTACCAACGCCTAGACGAGCGAGGCGTGGTCGCTGTGGTCGAGGAAAATGGTCTGCGGCTCGTGGCGAACCTCTCCGACTTCAACGACACAGGCCTCTTCCTAGATCACAGAGAGACGCGTGCACGCCTGAGAGAGGAGGCCTCGGGGCGCTCCTTCTTGAACCTCTTTTGCTACACGGGCTCGTTCACCTTGGCCGCGGCCGCGGGAGGCGCGTCTTCGACAACGTCGGTCGATCTGTCGAAATCCTACCTTGAATGGGCACGAGACAATCTAGCCAAGAATGCTCTCGACGGTCCGGAGCACGAGATGATCAGGGCGGATGTGCTCCGGTGGCTTCGTCAGAACCGTGATCGGCGTTACGAGCTGGCGGTCCTCGACCCGCCGTCATTCTCTGTGTCGAAGAAGATGACGACAGATCTTCGCATCGACAGGGACCATCCCAGGCTCATCGCCGATACGCTCGCGCTCCTGTCGCCGGCGGGCATTCTCTACTTTTCGACGAACTACCGTGGCTTCGAGCTGGATGAAGCCAGGATCGAGCAGACCGCAAGGGAGATTGGGGTCGCAAAACCGGCATCGATTGAGGAAACTACCCCCGGCTCGATACCCCCTGACTTTCGGGACAAAGGGGTACATCGCTGCTTTCGCGTCATCGCGGGCGGACGCTAGAGTTTCGGCGAGTGACAGACTTTGGATTTTGGCAGCAGTTGGCTAGCATAATGAGAACGTTCAGAGCATCTTGGGAGTCTTCATGAGAATCAATACGTCCATTCTTTTCGCCTCTTGTCTATTCCTCGTGCTGCCGGCTTGCGATCTGGAGAGAGAACCGGGGCCACACGAAAGCGAGCACGGCAAGATCCTGTTCTGGTCGATAACCGAAGATGAGCTCGTTTGGGGCGAGAGCTGCTCCGATCGCGAGCAGGTTCGCGATAGCCTTTCAGTGCCACAGCTCCAAGAGGACTCTTTTCTGGTGTACCAGCTATCAGAGGACGGCGAGAGTGCGACGTTGATGGATTGCACCTCGACCGATCCAGGTACATGTAGCGTTTCAGCTGCTGATGTCGTCTTCGATGTGACGGGCAATACCTTGGCCGCGGACAGGGGCCTCGAGCTGGTCAGCATTGCAGACGTCGACTGCGAGATAGCGCAGCAACAGATCTGGACGCTTACCGATGCAGGGGAAACCCTCGAGTTCGTACGAGATCTGCACCTGGATTTACAAGGTGATGAGTGCGAGGATTTCGAGGCCTGGCTGCGGCAGGAGTCACCAAATGGTCAGGGCTTCGTTGGCTGCGTTATTACGCTGGCGGCGCAGGCGGAGTTCTATTCGGCGAGACAGCCCTGACCACAAATCTTGAAAGGTCCAACCGGACCGCTTTTCAGCTCAAAGGACGAGAAGGAGAGGTGCATAGATGGCGGCAGTAGAGGCAGCGAGGGAAGTATCGACGCTGAAGGACTTCTATGATCTCATGCACGAAACCGCGGTCATTAGGCGCGGAATTGTCAAGGCTTTGATAGAGAGCCAGCCAGTCGCAACGAGCTCACTCGAAGGGTTGAGGCGAAGCCGGAGGGCGCTTGCATCGATTAGTCGATCTGGAGAGCAGTACCGGCTTGTTCTGGACTCCACCAATCACATCGACGTGGACTTGAGCTACGAGATTGGTGAACTCGACAAGGATATCCTCTACGTCGAGAAGGGCGAACCCGGGCTAATCCAGCACCTCGATAATCTCCATGACGACTTCGAGCAGCAGGTATCGAAAGTGGTTGGCCTGCTCTCGGGCATGCATTTCAACGCATTCATCACCGATCGTGACGGCACCATCAACAACTACTGTGGCCGATATGGTTCATCCATACAGTCGGCCTACAATGCCGTATTCGTCAGCCGGTTCTCTGCGAGTAGAGTCAGGCATCCAATAGTTCTAACCTCCGCTCCCATCAGGGACGTGGGTTTGATCGATGTAAGCGTCAGTCCCCCGGGCATCTTCATTCATGCCGCCTCGAAGGGTCGAGAGTTCATCGATATGCATGACAGGTGGCACTCCTTTCCCATCGACGATGAGAAGAGGGCCCTAATCGAATCGCTCGAAGCTAGGCTGCGTGAGCTTGTCTCCCAGCCCGGATATCAGAAGTTCTCTCTTATCGGATCCGGATTTCAGGTCAAGTTCGGTCAGATAACCCTCGCCAGACAAGATATCAGCAGCTCGATCGAGCCCGATGAATCGAAAGCGCTGCTCCACAGGGTGTCTGAAGAGATTGCCGCGGTCGATCCCGAAGGGAAGCACTTTCGGATAGAGGATACCGGGCTGGATATCGAGGTGATTCTAACTATTTCTAGAACAGGAAATGACGAACTGAAGGATTTCGACAAAGGAGATGGAGTTCGCTACGTCGCAGGTGCCATTGGACTGGACATGAGACGAGGTCCACACCTCGTTTGCGGCGACACCTCATCCGATGTGCCTATGCTGCAGGCCGCGATGGATGCTTCACCGAATGACACATACGCCGTCTTTGTCACGCGCAAGGAATCTCTTGCCGCGAGGATCGAGGAGACATGCCCGAAGAGCGTAATCGTGGAAGAACCGGATGTTTTGGTAACCGCGCTCAATTGCCTCTCCTCATCGTTGAAATAGAAGAGCCCACATTCTTCACGTATTCCGCCTGGGTCGCGTTGGTAGCTTTGAGGCTTTCAGGCCGAGGAGCGGCTGCATGGGTCCATTTCAAACAGTCTATCGCGGCTGTATTGGGGCGGTTGGTTGAGATGCTTCTGGTAGATCATGTGCTGCTTTTCGCAGTCGCCGCGCGGAAATGTAGGGGTACAGAGCGGGCAATACCGCCGCCGCCGCCACTCCTCCAACGGCTACGACAATCCCTGTCGGTCCGGCCAGTGCCTTTAGCCCGACGAGCGAAGGAAGATGGATGCCGGCCAGAGCCGCCAATGGACCAGCCGTGTAGCCGACCCCAATGAGCCCTTCGTGAGTTCCCCCGGATTCCACCGAGGCTGCCCCGACGGACATGGCGTAGTACAGTGCCGCGAAGTACGCGATTCCTTGGGCGGCGCCAAAGGCTACGAGCCCCAAGAGCAAGAGGGATATGCTGGGCGCTACCACCACGAGGGTGAAGCCGAGGCTGAAGACCGCGCCACTAAGCAAGAGCGCTTCCCATTTTCCTCGCCAGAACGCCAGCTTCCACATCAAGGCCATGACCGCGACGCGGGCGAACATCCATGTGGCTGTTGCCGGCGTTTCGAATACCGTGGGTGTCGCCAAATCCTCCAGGCGGTATGGCATCAAGGCGGAAAGAGTGCCCATGAGAATGTAGCTGAGTGGCAACAGTACTCTCGCGCTCTTGAGTAGATAGCGATACTCGCCGGTAATTGACTCCTTCCAGAGCTTCTCCTCATGCAAGCCGGGTTTGGACCCAAACCAGTAGAGCATGACAGTGCAAAGCAAGAAGACCGGCGCCAACGCCACTATGGCCAGGCTGGCGCGTTCGGCCTGCAGCAGGGGCGCCATGAGGAGCAGGGCAACTCCCACGGCGGTTGTCCAGGAAAGATTCCACCAGCCCATGGCTCGCCGCATCTCGTCCCCATAACGCCCAGTCGAAAGATAGCTCTCGATGATTGGCCAGTAAGTTGCGGTAAGGATGCTGACTGCGCAGGCTACCGTCCAGAGCACCCAGCTTCCGGTAAAGAAGCGGGGCAAGAGACATACCCCGGCCTGGAGAATGAAGGTGCATGCGAGCAGCTGGCGTGGAGTGACTCTTCCAGTCAATGCCCGCGTCAAGGCGCCGGCACCAAGTGCCGCGACGATATAGGTGAGTCCGGTGACTATGAATAGAAGAAATGTCAGCTCTTGACCGTAACCGTAGTCATGCTTGGCTACGAAGCTGATTCCACTCCACTGAACCCCAGTTCCCAGTGAAGCAACGAAGGTCAGTATTAGTATGGCGCCAAGGCCAGTACGTGATCTCGAAGGAGGCATGTGGGCGGATGGAATGGTCTATTCGATCGACGAAGCTGGGGTCTTCTCCATTGTCTAGCTGCCTATGTAGGCCGAGGAAAGATAGCAAGGCCGAACTTGCTCGAACAGGATTCTGGCTATTTTTGCAAGCAAATGAGCAAGAGCCTGTACCGGGTCTCAAAGATGGCTAGAATTCGAGCGAGCTGCACCTGCTTGTTGCCGGTGCAGCTTTGGCGACCCATTTACATGCCGTGGTAGACAGGATATGGCTCTGCCTGGTGAAATCAAGCGATAGAGCGGACCCGACGCCAAGGAATACGTGACCGTAGAACCGGAAATGTCGCTTCCGAAGACACTTGCAATCTAAATGATCTCGAGAAGACAATGACCAAGTTAGTTAGTTTTCTTTTATTGGTGACAGTTCTTTCTTCCGGGTGCTCGAGTTGCCTGGGCGACGCCCCCTCTGTATCACACGATCCCATGCCTATTGGAGCTGCCCTGCCTGACGATGAGTTAATTGATGAGGCTGCTGTCGAAGAATACAAGAGAATCACTGGCGAGATCATATCATTCTTCGAAGATTTCGGGGCTGAGTACATTGTGGTGATACGAGAGCTTTCGGGAGACGGTTCGTGTGGGATCCTCGGCGGTCGCGTGGCCAACAAGCTCGATACGCTCTGTAAGAGCAAAGGGTTGGAGCATGAAGAGATTCAGGCTCGGGCGCAGGCCTTAGAGCAGAAATTCGGGAGAGACACAATCGATCGAATCGCTCGGATAGAGGAAAACAAGCCCATGATGGAGGCCTATAAGCAGCGAATAGAACAGAAGCAAGCAGAACTCGAAGAGGTATTCTCGATAGCAGGTCGCTTCTTCCAGCGATGCCCTGGGCAGCGCCCAAGAATTCAAGCCACGATGGAGCGCTGCCGATGGTTGGTAGACGGGCTGTAGTC
>SKWY01000209.1 GCA_007128675.1 Deltaproteobacteria bacterium
GACGAGACCGAGCCCGCCGAGTATTGATATTGCTATGAAGATCGTCCGGGCGATGGCCGTCTCGTGTCCGGGCATCCAGACGGGAGGCGGGCTGCCGACCAGCCAGCTACCTGTGCCCATCAAGACGAGGAATATCGACAAACCGCCGGTAAAGGTGGCCAGGAGCCCGTGCGCTAGGCGACGGCGTTCGAGGGAGGGATCGACGCCCGCTTGAAGCGCCACAGGCGTCCAGAATCCTGGTGGCCGGGCGCGGGCATAGAAGTCGGAGAGGCGGTTCATCTTCTCTGGTCCCGTCAAGAGGGAGGCTGCGACACCAAAGGCGGTACCCCCCGCGGCCACCAAGAGCCACTGCATGGGACCGCTCTCCACGACGAAGAGCACGATTAGCATCAAGAGAAGAGACCCGCTGATCGCCGCGAACTCGCCCCAGGCGTTGATCCTCCACCAGATCCATCGCAGCACCAAGACTACTCCCACACCGGCTCCGATGAGTAGGCTCGTCTCCCATGCATGTCTTATCGACTCCAGGCGGAACATGATGAAAAGGGCAATCGCGAGGATGAGAAGGTTGGCGCCCCTGGCAACCCACACCAGACGGCGGCCCGTGGGCTCGTGACCGAGAGCCGAAGCGATGAAGCGGCGATAGATGTCGTTCGTCCAGTACGATGAGCCCCAGTTCAGGTGCGTGTCGACGGTCGAAGCCAGCGCCGCGAACATGGCGGTGACGAGCAAGCCCTTGATGCCGGGCGGCATGTGCTCGGCGATGCCGCGAACGAAGGTGAACTCTCTTTCGGCCTGTAAGGCGGTGCCGGCCAGAGCCGTGTCCCAGTCGGGAAACAGAAGGACGAGCCCGACGCCCAATGGAAGCCAGATGAGGCTGCGCATCAGGATCTGCGCGAGAGTGAAAACGACGGCCGCTTGCTTCGCGTCGCCATCGGACCTGCAGGCCATGGAACGCTGGGCGAGATAGCCGGTGCCATCGGAGTTGATCTGGGCCAGCCACTGAAGAGCGATCACCGCGATGACGACCAAGGTCGCATCCTTCACCCAGCCGGGCGTGAAGGCGAGCATCTCTTGAGCACCGATCCCTCCTGGGCCGCCTCTTTCGGCGAAGAGAACCTTCAGCTCGCCTGGAATCCCAGAAAGCCCGCCGACCTCACGCACCACGATCCAGGCAAAAACCAGGCTGCCGACCATCATGAGGACGAACTGCACGAGGTCGGTGTTCACGACCGTGCGCAGTCCACCGGTAGTGGAGTAGAGCGCCGTAACGAGAAGGACGAGCAGCAGGGAAAGGAGGTTGCTTGCCGATCGATGCCATAGACCTTCGGCGGCCTTGTTCGCCGTCAAGGAGAGATCGAGCCTCTCCATGATGCCCGCGAGGGGCTCCACGAGCCAAGGAACCCACTCGTGCCAGACGAGGAAGGGCTCGGCAATGCGAGTCGCCGCCAGGAGGACCATGGCAAGGACTACGCAGTTGAAGACTGTACCGAAGTAGATGGCCTTGATTCCTCGGAGGGCGGCGGCCGGGCTGCCTCCGTAGCGGATCTCCGAGAGTTCCGCGTCGGTCAGCACCCTTGCTCGCCGCCAGCTCGCCGCCAGTACGAAACCCATGAGCAGGAAGGCGAAGCCATAGATCCAGAATCGCCAGACGAAGAAGATTCCCGAGGTGGCTATGATTCCCATCACCACCAGTGGGGTATCGGCCGCGAACTGGGTGGACGCCATGCTCACCCCGGCCTTCCAGCCCGGTAGGCTGCGGCCGGCTAGAAAGTACTGCTCCAGATTCTGTCCGGCGATCCTCCGCGAGCGGAGCCCGGAGAAGGCCGCGAATACGATGAAGGCGGCAAGGATCAGACTGTCGAGTAGTCCCATCGGCCTGGCGGTAATGAATAGCGAAGAACGGAGCGCCTAACAATAGCGCCTCGACCCCAGGTTGGAAGGGCTCGGGGGCTTTGAGTATCGAGTATTTGGCTTTGTTCGCCCAAGGCTATCTTGGGCCCCAGGTCTCGTGGGGTCCGAGTAAGGAGCTCATGCCTTCGAGCGCCGCGGCCACTCATGAGGCCACAGGCGATTATGGCAACCCAGCCAGGCCCTGCGGATGGTTTCTTGGGCTGGCATGGCCAGAACGAAGAGACCTCGAGCGCAGCCCTATGTTGTACTTGTCGCACGTGCATCTGCGTCAAAACGCCCGCCTGAAGACTTCGAGGGGCAGGCCGTCTCTTACTCCGAGTTCGAAGATGAGCCGGGCGCAGCACTCATCGATCCATGGCTTGGGCAGCTGGTGGATACGCATGGCGGCGTCATGGCGCCTGATTCGGTGTGACGTCTTCTGGTGTCCCGTGGGAGCGAAGGGGTCATTGCCGGACATCTGCCCCTTTGCCTCGTTGCTGGACATCTGCCCCTCTGCCTCGTTGCTCGCATGCGCAAGCTCCTCGAAAGGCTCGGTGCCGACGAGAGGCTGATCCATCAAGGCAGCCGGTGGGCTTGAGTGTACCGGGCCGCACGTGTCCTTTGCCGCAGTTCTCGTGTCCAAAGCGGTCCTCCAAGAGCGAAGCGCACCCGTCAGATTCGCGGTGGGATAGCTCTTTCAATGATGAGAAAGACGCAGCGTAATGGCCCAACAATGATAGCGATCACTCTAGCATGGGCCTCCGACAATGCCCTGTAACATCCCGGAATCACAGGGCAAGGGGGCCGGCCATGTCGGCTGGAGCCTTCGACGGCCGAGTTCGAAGGCAAGCTGGTCCCACGAAGGCCTTAAAGGAGATGTGGCTGGTACTTCTGATAGAAAAACCCGTCAGCCCACTCCGGGGCTCAAAGAGCAGTTCCATCTAACAATTATCTTCAACGAACACCCATCAACCCATCTCCGCCTGCCACCCCATCTTGGAATACTCATCCATCGAA
>SKWY01000048.1 GCA_007128675.1 Deltaproteobacteria bacterium
AGGGGCGCGGTGACCGGCGACGTGTGTGCCTCCTTGCTCCAATGGACGGGCTTCGAGGTTACTCGAGAGTACTATGTGAACGACTTCGGCAATCAGGTCGACACGCTCGCAAGAACCGTTCACGTCCGGTACTTGCAGTTCCTTGGAGAAGATGTCCCTCTTCCAGAGGACGCCTACCCCGGAGAGTACGTCATCCCCGTTGCACGGGCACTTCTAGAAAGGGACGGCGATAGATGGAAGGGCGCCTCCGAGGCTGACTGGCGGCCGGAAGTCCGGACCTTCGCTGTAGCTAGGATGCTCGAACTCATCAAGGAGGACCTCGCTGCCTTCAATATGCACTTCGATGTCTACTCCTCGGAGAGAGATTTGCATGAGGATGGAGCAGTCTCTCATTGCCTCGACCTACTCGGGAAGAAAGGCCTTCTCTACGAGGCTGAAGGTGGTGGCCGGCTATTTCGCAGCACGGAGTTCGGGGACGACAAGGACCGGGCAGTCGTGAAACGAGATGGAGCATTCACCTATCTGGCCGGGGATATGGCTTATCACCTGAACAAGATGGAGCGGGGTTTCCAGTGGCTGGTCAACGTGTGGGGGGCTGATCATGCCGGGTACATCCCCAGGATGAAAGCCGCCGTTGAAGCGCTCGGCGGCAGACCGGACCTCCTAGAGGTCATAACCGTGCAGCTCGTTCACCTCACCAGGGGTGGCCAACCCGTGAGAATGGGCAAGCGTACTGGAGACTTCGTCACGTTGCGTGACGTGATCGACGAGGTAGGGCGCGACGCCACCCGGCTCCTCTTCATCGCACGACGCTCCGATGCCCAGT
Organism: Deltaproteobacteria bacterium; assembly: GCA_007128675.1. Classification (GTDB taxonomy): domain Bacteria; phylum Myxococcota; class Myxococcia; order SLRQ01; family SLRQ01; genus SKWY01. Next base: position 827 of record SKWY01000048.1, read on the forward strand.
TGGAGTTCGATCTCGAGCTAGCGAAGCGCCAATCGATGGACAACCCGGTGTATTACGTTCAGTACGGCCATGCTCGGATATGCGCGATTCTAAGGCGCGCGCAGGAAGAGGGGCATGTGATTCCCCAGGACGTGCCTAGCCCGGACGTTCTTGCGGCGCTCGGCCTGCCCGAGGAGCTGGATCTCGCGAAGAGAGCGCTGTCTTTTCCCGAGGTGGTAGCTGGCGCGGCACAGAGCCTCGAGCCTCACAGGATGGTCTTCTATCTGCAGGAGACCATCGCCGCTTTTCACGCCTACTACACTCGCTACAAGAACACCGATCGCGTCCTCTCGGAAGACGAGCAGAAGACCACCGCAAGACTCTTCCTCGTTGGAGCTTTGAGGCAGGTTTTGAAAAACGGTCTCGCCATTTTAGGGGTGGATGCCCCCGAACGCATGGATAGGCCGCCGGAGGACGATTAGCCGAACAAACAGTCAATGGTGCCGGCTTGGCGCTTTGGATGGACGAACGAGAGTGAACAACCGCGCAGGGAAGGAGAAGGTCATGAACAGGCAACGAAGAAGGCAAAGCTCGGAGAAGATCGAGATTGCTCTCGAGAAGGGTCAGATGACAGCTGTTCTCGTTGGTTCCGTTGTCGCACTGGGCCTAGTGTTTCTTCTCGGAGTGGGGTTTGGCAGCCGTACAGCTGCCGCGGCCGAGTCCTCTGGAGAGTTCTTGGTAGAGCCCGGCGACCTTGCTGCGAAGGAAGGCCCGGAGCTGACCTTCCACGACGCCCTGACCAGCGTAATGGAAGGAGGAAGCAAGGATGCTCCTGCCCCCGCCGCGGAGCCGGCGGGGCCTGCTGTTGCTAGCCCTCCTCCCGAAAGAGATGCCTTGACGGAGCACATCGCCGCTCAAACCCAGCCCAAAGAGCCGGCCGCTGCCGTCGCCTCGGTGGACGAAGGGTCCTCCTCGTTGCGGCCGCAAGAAGTGACGAGACGATCGTCGGAAGCGGTGAGCTCCGAAGGTCTACAAAACGGAACTCCCACCTTCGCGGTACAGGTCTCCAGCTCTCGAGATCAGGAGGATACGCGGCGTTTGGTAGACCGTTTGCGAGAGGCTGGCTGGGAAGCTCGGATCGAACCGGCGGATATCGAGGGACGAGGTCGATGGTACCGCGTGCGTGTTGGTAGGTACGAGACAAGAGATTTGGCCATGAGAAAGCAAGCGGAGCTTCAGCTCGCCTTCAACCTTTCCGGGTTGGTGGTCTCGGAGCAGTAGAAGCCTCGAGGCGGATTCGTTTGACATCTTCTGCCCTGCGCTGCTAGGGCCAATCGGATCATGGCCAAGCCATCCGCATCGGAGGCTCCAAAGAGAGAGCCGCTGGCAGGGGTCTTGCTCGGGGGGCCTCGACGGAGCCTGGAGAAGCTGGGCTCGCAGACCATACGAGTTGTCTCGGAGCTTGGAGAGATGGTCTCGCTCTTGCTCTTTGCCATGTTGTGGCTCGTTCGGCCTCCATACAGGCTTAGGAACCATCTGGCCATGATGGAGTTCGTGGGGGTAGGCTCGCTGTTCATCGTCGTACTGACAGGAACCTTCACGGGCATGGTGTTCGCCGCCCAGAGCATGTACGCCTTTGGGCTATTCGGCGCTGATGCCCTAGTTGGGCCGACCGTGACTCTTGCCTTGACCCGAGAGCTGGCTCCGGTCTTGACGGGTCTGATGGTCACGGGTCGTGCTGGCTCCGCCGTGGCGACGGAGCTTGGAACGATGCGGGTCTCCGAGCAGATTGATGCGCTGAAGACCATGGCCGTGAACCCCGTTCAGTATCTGGTTGCCCCGAGGGTCCTTGCCGGCATCGTCATGGTCCCCATTCTCACCGTGGTCTTCACCGTCGTCGGAGTACTGGGAGCTTATCTCGTAACGGTAGTATGGGGGGGGCAGGCATCGGGGACATTCATCGAGCAGACACGCTACTACGTCGATGCCTACGACATCCTATCTGGTGTCATAAAGGGCGCGGTCTTCGGTATGCTCATCTTCCTGATAGCTTGCTATAAGGGCTATAACGCCGCCGGGGGAGCAAAGGGCGTTGGTCAGGCGACTACTCAGGCCGTTGTAGTTGCCTCGATCACCATCTTCGTGGTCGATTATCTTCTCACCATTATGCTTCTACTGTGATGGGACGCCTTGAATCCGAGATGCCACGACAGAGGCCTGAAGAGAAAGATGTGGCTGGGCATCCGCGTGCGGCAGACAAAGGCTCTTCCGACGTCATCATCAGCATAAGGGATCTGCACAAGAGCTTTGGTGGGCACGAGGTGCTCAAGGGGGTGAACCTGGATGTGGAAGTCGGTTCGACAGTCGTGATTCTTGGGGTGTCGGGCTCTGGGAAGAGCGTGCTGATGAAGCATGTCATCGGGCTCTTGCGGCCTGATAGTGGTGATGTGTTCGTCGATGGCAGAAGTCTCTCGAGGACCGATGAGCACGGGCTTCAGGAGGTTCGTAGAGGTTTCGGCATGGTCTTCCAGACGGCGGCCCTGTTCGACTCGATGAGCGTCTATGGAAACGTGTCGTTTCCCTTGAGGGAGCATTTTCGAAAGATGCCTGAATCGGAGATACGTGAAAGGGTCTCGGAGAAGCTCGCAATTCTGGGGCTCTCTGGTCATGAGGACAAGTTTCCAGGCGAGCTATCCGGAGGCATGCGAAAGCGGGTAGGTCTTGCGCGAGCCGTCATCATGGAGCCGAAGATCGTCCTTTACGACGAGCCCACCACCGGTCTCGATCCAATCACTACCGACGATGTGGACAACATGATCATGCAAGCCAGAGAAGCTCTCCAAGTGACGAGCGTGGTCATCAGTCACGATATTCGCAGCGCTTTCAAGGTGGCTACCAAGCTGGCAGTCCTTTACGATGGCCGAATAGTCGCCGAGGGACAGCCCGAGGAAATTGCCAATCATCCCCATCCACACGTGCGAAAGTTCGTGGGAACTCACTTCCATGGGAGCTAACTAGCCGAGCTTCATCATGCAAACCGGTTTCTGGACCCCTCTGAAGGTTGGTCTCTTGACGTTGCTGGTCGTCGTGGCTCTCGTGGCTGGAATCACGAGCGTGACGGGCACGGCACTGCGCGAGCATGAGTCCTACGTCGTCTTCGCGATGTTCGATGACGTTTCCGGGCTTCGCCGTCGAAGTCGGGTCCAGATTGCCGGAATAGAAGTCGGACAGATAGAGCACATAGCGCTAGTCGGACACAAAGCCAAGGTGACCCTGCGCATTCGAGACGATGTTTCCCTGTACTCCAACGCCAGGCTGAACAAGCGGTCCGAGGGTCTCATCGGAGACATGGCGATAGATATTCACCCCGGCAATGAACCTCCCTTTCTGACGCATGGGGACGAGGTCATTCACGTCGTCAGTACGGGCTCCATTGACCAAGTCTTCGAGGTGCTCGGCGAGATTACGGCCGACATCCAAGGAGTCACCAGCGCCCTTCGTGAAACCATGGGAGAGGAAACCACCGAGTCCATTCAGGCGATTGTTGGCGACCTCTCGAAGCTCACCGAAAGCGTCAACGCGACCATCCTGGACAGCTCAGAGAAGATCTCCAGCATCTTGGGCCTTTTCGAGGGACTCACTGCGGAGATCCATGATGTTACCGTCGGCGAAAGGCGAACGATTACGTCGATCCTGCATAATGTGGAGCAAGTCAGCCTTCAGATGCAGGATGTTCTCACGACAATTCAGGGTGTCGTTGGCTCTGGGGAGGACGATCTTCGCGAAGGCGTAGATGACCTTCGAAAGACGCTCGCTCGCTTCAACCATGCCCTAGATGAGGTCGCCGTCATCACCGGACAGGTAGAGACCGTGACGGGGAAGGTGGCTCGCGGAGAGGGTACCCTTGGCCGCCTCATGCTCGACGATGGCATCCTGCGTGATATCGAAGGCACAGTCAGTGACGCGTCGGATTTCGTGGACCGGCTCATGCGTCTTCAGACCGAGGTTTCTCTTGGGTCGGAGCTCCATGTGGGTCGAGGAGGGGCGAGGACCGTGGCCGAGCTTCGCCTCATTCCACGTGAGAACAAGTGGTACTCGATCGGGATAGTGGACCCGGTGGCTCCCTCTGTCGAGAGGATCGATTTGACCGAGATAATCGATGGGGAGCCCACTACGACCCAGACTTGGACGACGAGCCATAGCTGGCAGTTGCATGCCTATATGGCTCGCAGATGGGCATTTCCCTCCTGGTCGGTTACCGGTCGGTTCGGTTTGTTCGAAGGCAGTGGTGGTCTAGCGGCCGACCTGGGCCTGCTATCCAATCGGCTCATGGTATCGGTGGAGGCCTTCGAGATCATGAGCGAGAACAAGCCATATCCGCGAGTTCGTGCTCTGGCATCATGGTCCTTCTTGAACCACCTGTACCTGAGCGGCGGAATAGACGACGCCCTCAATGCTCGCACCATCTCTCCGGTGGGCGATGAGGGGATGGCGGCGAGAGACTACTTCGTGGGAGGCGGCTTTTTCTTCACCGATGAGGACCTCAAGGCTCTACTGACAACCGTTGGGATTCCGGCTCCATAATCATCAACGCCTTGCCGAAGTGTGGCGCGAGCGGGACCATCGCTTGGCGAGCGTGAGGAGTCGGCTTGCGAATCTCGGGCGACGGCTGTTGTCCCGTAATTCCGGTCTCGAGGGATCGACGGTTGACACGGCATGCCCGCTAGGCGGACGATTTACACCATATGCATATGCGCTTCCTTACCATAGCTACGGGACTACTCTTCCTCGCGATGACGTCGCCTGCCGGCGCGCAGGGGTGGGTCTCTTTTCTTCATACCCCTCCCGAGGTTCAGCCCGAGGGAGTGGCCCTCGTATTGGAAGGTAGCCTCATAGGTGTTGCGTCGACCGAGCGGATCGATGTTCGTTACAGGAGGATTGGGGAGGCCGATTGGGGCTCGGTAGCCATTGTTCCTGCTCACGGAGACCTGTATCAAGCAGTGATACCGGCAGGGGAGGTCACCTCTCCTGGGATCGAGTACTACCTGGTACTCGTCGATGCAGGTGGTGAGGAGCGCCCGGTCTTCGCCTCTCCATCGAGTCCGAGAAGGGTGCGAGTGGACCCTCCAGGTCGCCCAAGAGACGATGCTCCAGTCCCAACGCCGCCAAGACCGCCCGAGCATACTTCTCCGGCAACGCCTACAGCTCCACCGGCGGCTCCTCCTCGGATCGGCCCGGATGAGCCTCGTCCAGACGCAGCGGTAGGGCCTGATGGGGCCGACATCGTTCATCCCTTCTTCGCGGAGCAGACAGTGGTTCTCGCCGGTAGTACCCAGCAGACCGTCACGAACGCGCCGGCCATAATCACGGTGGTTTCGTCTCGGCAAATGCAGGCCATGGGCGCCCGTACCCTCGCAGACGTCTTGAAGTCGGTGCCGGGGCTGGAGACATCCAGGAGTGTTCAAGGCTTTCACCAGGTGTCCGTACGCGGGATTCGGAGCGACCCGGAGGTTCTTCTTCTCTACGACGGACGCAGGCTCGACAGTCTCTACGATGGACGCAAGCTCTACGAGTTGCCGATCGAAAACGTTGAACGTGTCGAGGTCCTCCGTGGGCCTGGTGCCACCCTGCATGGGACGGGCGCATTTCTAGCGGTCATCAATGTGGTGTCGAAGAGGATCGAAGGCTTCAGGGCCGCCGCCTCCGCGGATACTCATTCCCTTGCGAGCCTGCACCTAGGTTTTGGGCGTGTTCTCGAGGAAGGTCGATTCCAGCTGGAAGGTGATCTAGACGCTGGGCAGGGGTATCGAGCGCCAATACTGACCGATGCGTTCGATAGAAGCACGAGATCTCCCGCCGGCTTCACCGACGACAGTCGCATGCTTCTACAGGCTGGAGGGACGTTTCTTCATGAGCTGGGAGATGGCGAGTTGACCCTTTCCATGCGAGGAATACATCAAGATCGTGGAGCGCTCGTGGGTGCTTTCGACTCTGTTGGAACGGGCTCATCTCTGAACTGGAGTCTACTGCTTGGTAAGGCACGCTACGACCTAGAGATTGGAGCGGCGAGTGTTTCCCTGGGCCTCGAGGGAGACCAGCAGTGGGCTCGACGCCGATTCAGGCTTACTCCCATAGATTTTCGAAGTGTAGAGAACCACATCTTCCCAGACGGAGTGATAGAGGAGATCTCTCATACAACTAGGGAACTCGCCTTTGATGCAAACGCTCGTATGAGTCTTTTCGAAGGCAACGTGCTTTCGCTTGGGTTCATCGCCGGCCTTCAGTCCATGAGTGATTGGAGGTACGCCGTAAACATGGATCCGGGAACTGGGCAACCTCTGGATAATCCCATCCCCCCCGCCGACGAACAGTTTCCCGCCCATGATCCGGGTCTCGCCAATCGCCTGACAGTAGCTGTTTTCGCCCTGAACGAGTGGCGTATCGCCGAGAGCATGGAGCTGACCCTGGGTTTCCGCGGGGATCTCTTCAGCGGAGGGGTGGGGCGTGATGATCCGGCGGCTCCTGTCGGGACGCGAGGCATGGAGTTCGCCTTGACTCCTCGCTTGGGGCTCGTGTGGAGTCCGGCAGAGAGTTGGACGGTGAAGGTGCTGCACTCCACTGCGTTTCGTGTGCCCACTTTTGAGGAGCTTACCAGCCGGCTCGTTCAAGGAACTGTCAGCCGCGGGCGATACGAAGGCAATCCAACATTGGCGCCCGTTCGGATTCGTACGACCGAGCTTGGTCTCGAGCACGGATTCTTCATGGCAAGCAGAGACTTCCGCCTTCGCCTCAACGGCTTCGTAAACGAGTTCTCCGATCGAATCGAGGCCGTGGATCTGACGGGAAACATAACTCCGTACAATAATCGTGACGGCGTCATACGAGTGTTCGGGGCCGAGGGTGAAGGCCGCATGGTCTTCAGCAGCAGGGACTGGATATCCGGAGGCATGGCATGGTTTCGGGCGATTGATTCCCGGGCTCCGGAAGGAAGGAATCTCTTGACGACCATGCCCCAGCTCCGCCTGATAATTAGAAGTCAAATGGGCATCGGGAACTGGCTCGACCTACACGTGGGAGCGCTCTTCGGAGCGGAGCGTCGAAACAATGCCAGATCCTCCCTCGAGTCCTTGAGACGATTCAGTATCCCCCCATATGCGATAGTCGATGTAACGCTGCAGACTCGCCCCATAGCGGAGAGGGTGTCTTTCGCCCTGACCGCAAACAACCTCCTCGATGTTCCCTATCAGGACGACGTACCACGCCCAGACAGGATGGAAGGCCTTCTTCCCGGGCCTGGAATCTCAGCCCGTCTTACCGCGCGCATGCAATGGTGAAGCGATGATTCAAGGCATTCTTTCACGCTCTGCCCTTTACCTTTGTCTCCCCCTACTCTTGTCTGTTTTGGTTGCGTCCGGCTGCTTGGCATACAACGAGGACTGTTTGGCGCCAGCTGATCTGCAGGAGCCGGACACGATAGTCGGCTATCTAGCTCGCTCGTTTCCGGTTAGGCAGTCCTTGGTGCGTACTCGAGAGACTTCGGTGGGCAATCTAGTTGCCGACGCGTACATGGACGCCTACAACAATCCACAGAACCCATCGTATCGCGACGACGTTGCGCCTGTTGACGGAGCCTTCGAGAACTCGGGGGCAATCAGGGAGCAGGGTTTCTGCGAACCTGTCGAGGAGCTTCCCGGGGATCCCGTGGATCCTCCGCCGATTAGGAGGGTCGACCTGCGGGAGGTGCTCCAGTTCACCAATAGGGTCGTGGTGGTCGAGCTTACATCGGCAGATCTTTGGGACGTGCTCGAGCACTCGGTTTCTGCCCTGAACAGTCCCAATCCCGCAAGAGGGCACTTTCTACAGATTGCCGGCATGGAGGTCTTCGTCGACTGTTCGCGTCCGGCCGAAGACCGTGTCGTGACTGTCTCGATCGGTAATGATCCCATCACTCGAGATGGAGAAGACGTCTTTCGTCTCGCAACTAACGACTTCCTGCTACAGGCCGAGGGAAACGACGGGTTCGAGACACTTGCCGGCAGGCCCCGTCACAACAGCCTTGGTCAGTATAGCTTCGAGGTGGTCGAGGACTATTTGCTTCTGCACTCGAGCCAAGAGTCGCCATACGACCCTCCCGAGCCTCCTCAGCGCATCATACTGACCAACTGTAACGAATGAATCCCCACGACGTCTCGTGTTCACTGGACGTTCCAGCTGAGCAATCGACGCCTCTGGCCTTGTAGGACGCTCACCGAATGCTCGAGAGCAACCTCGAACAAGAACCAGCGCTACTACTCGTCTCTTCCACGGATATCATCGTTTCCCAGCACGTCGTTGACGGAAGGAAAACGCATGATCTCTGGCCTGGCAATACGCCAAGCCTGCTGAACCACCCATGAAAGAGATCTGTCCTGTCGAGCAGCCTCCTCCTGGATCTCCTTGAGCATGTCTTCGGGGAAGTAGAGACTTTGCTTTCGCTTGTCGGTGGAGGCCATTCGAACTAGCTCCAGTATGAAACTCGAGTAAAGGCCAAACGTAGGAATAGAGCGCCAGTCGTAACACGTCCACTGATTCGAGCTTTCGCCAGTGATCCAGGAAGAGCCGGAGGAAGCCTTGCAGGATGCAAGATTTTTCTCGAGCTTCGCCTTGGCCGCGTTACTTCTTATGCGCCACTATAGGTACGATGACGATAGCGTCAGTGTCAACAAGCAGCGGTGATTGCAGACAGAAGACATCCGCCTCTCCTACACCGAAGACGAAAGAGGGCTCGATGATTATGCCTTACGAAGATCGCTTCTCTAGGATGCCGTTCAGGGCCCTGCCGCGTCATATGGAAAGCGAATCCTTGGGGTTCGGATGTTTCCTTCTATTGTTAACGTTGCTTTTCGTTGCCGCGGGATGCGGCTGCAATGACGAGGTTGGCTCGGCCGAAGCGAGGCTGTCGGTACTTCCAGCCATTATCGACTTTGGCGCCGTGGCCGTAGGCTCGGATGACAACGAGGAGGAGGTCGTTCTTCGCTCCGCTGGAACGACGGCGCTACGCTTCGACGACATTGGAATCGGAGACGATGAGGAGGGCGTCTTTCGAGTCTTCGGCGGGCCGGTTGGAGGCACCTTGCTACCTCCAGGTGAGAGCCAAACAGTTGGGGTGGAGTTTCTGCCTCTCGAGGAGGGCTCTTATGAAGCAAGCCTAATCATCGAGACCAACGATCCAGGTTCGCCCAAGGTCTTGACGATTCTTGGCCGGGCACGGACTCCCACCATTCAGCTGTGTCGAGGGTTCGAGGATCCGGACGCCGAGGAGATCTACTGCGAGGAGCCCGGCGAGACGCTAACTCTAGATTTCGGCATGGTGAACGAAGGAGAGGCAAGGCACAAGAGAGCTTTGATACGTAATGCCGGCAGAGCTCCGCTTGTGGTGGAGGAGCCTTTGCTCGACCAGGCATCGGTGTCCAAGGGTTTCTCTTTCGACGGTCTGGAGCAGACCAGGATTCCTGCCGGCGGTGGGCTCGTTCTAGAGTTGGCGCTAGCAGGTGAAGGGCAGGGAAGCGTGACGGGTAATCTACTGATTCGCTCGAATGATCCTGACCATCCCGAGGTCTTTCTAGATCTGCTTGGCGAAGGCAGGCCAAATGCCCCTCCGTCGGCCTGCGCGGCGGTGACTCGTATCGTAGGTCTCGATGGCCGGGTGCGAGAGCTTCTCGACTTGCCGAGCGAAGTTGATGCATGGCCAAGAGACAGGCTCTACCTCACTGCTCATCCCTCGAGCACCTGCTCATTCGATGCCGAGGATGGAACGAATCTTTCCTATCATTGGCGTGTGGTGGAGGAGCCCGAGGGCGAGCGCGCAGTCATAATGAACGAGCATTCGGGGCCATCCCCGGATCTCGATCCGCCACAGCATCCCCCTTCGGTGACGATAGGTGGGGTTGGAGTCTATAGGCTGCAGCTTACGGTTGAGGACTCCTTGGGAGCTTCCTCGACCGCCGATGTCCTAATAGATGCTCGACCAGAGGACGATCTCTTGGTGGAACTCTCCTGGGAGGTAGGTGTCGATCTAGATCTTCATCTGATCGCGCCTGGCTCGAGCTCTGTTGAGGATCGTGTCTTTTGTGACCCTTTGGACTGCTTCTGGGACACATGCCGACCCGACGACGCAGGGGTTCCTAGACTCCATTGGGGCTCCGTCGATGGAGTTATCGCCGATGACGGAAACCCGGACACCGACCCAATACTCCGCTTCGA
>SKWY01000007.1 GCA_007128675.1 Deltaproteobacteria bacterium
AGACCGATAGGTTCGCGAAGATAGACTTGAAGCCACTAAAGAAACCTGTTGCCGTCGTCAGTCCCACGAGATGATCTCCACCCGCGGCTAGCAGCGGTTAGGCCATGAAGCTTTCGAGCAGGGATGATGCAGGCCGGTCGCGGGCACTGCTCGATGCGACGAGGAGGGTCTTTTCGGGTGGGGCGGCGGCTTTCTTGGTGGTGGCGGCCAAGTTGATAGACTCTTCTCATGGACGCCAAGGAGCGGTTTCTCGCCTATCTCTCCCATGAACGCGCAGCATCTCCTCGAACCATAGCCGCCTACGAGGTCGACCTGCGTCAGCTCACCGAGGGCCTGCTCGAGATGAAGGGCGCGCCTCGCATTGGAGAAAGGATTGATTGGGGCCGGGTCACGCGGGCACATCTTCGTGCCTTTCTTGCGACTCGCAACAAGGAATCGGGGCCCGCGACCGTGATGAGAAAGCTTGCCGCGATGAGGTCCTTCTTTCGCTGGTTGGTACGTGAGGGCGAGATAGAGGTGAACCCAGCTGCTCTTCTCATGACTCCCAGACAGGCGCGACGACTGCCTCGTGCGTTGAATATCGACGATACCTTTGCCCTCATAGAGGCGCCTAAGGGCAGCGGAGTATTGGAGCTTCGAGACAGGGCGATTCTGGAGCTTCTGTACGGCGGTGGACTTCGAGTCAGCGAACTCGTTGGTCTTTCGATGTCGGACATCGATTTGGCAGGCCTGTCGGCGAGGGTGATGGGTAAAGGCGCAAGAGAGCGGCTCGTGCCCATTGGCAAGAAGGCACGGGAGGCGCTGGAGGCATACCTAGGAAAAAGAAATGAGCTTGTGCGTCCCAAGGGAGACCCTGACGCCGTCTTCCTGGGCAAGAACGGAACGAGGCTCACCACGCGGCAGGTGGCAAGGCGCATGGACAGGTGGGTGCGCCTTGCCGCCCTGTCTCGAAATGCCTCTCCGCACGCACTTCGCCACAGCTTTGCTACTCACCTTCTTGCTGGTGGAGCGAACCTGCGAGCCATACAGGAGCTGCTTGGCCATAGGTCCTTGTCGACCACCCAGAGATACATCGACGTAACAGTCGAGCATCTAGCCAAGGTTTATGACTCGGCTCATCCGAGGGCCAGAAAACCGTAAGAGCCGTGATGTTTGGCCCGCTGAACGTACTCCCTCCCGCGCACGACGCGCACCCGGAGCCCTTGGCCCGCTGAACGTACTCCCGCCCGCACACGACGCGCACCCGGAGCCCTTGGCCCGCTGAACGTGCTCCGGCCCGCGCACGACGCGCACTCGGAGCCCTTGGCCCGCTGAACGTACTCCCGCCCGCACACGGGGCCGCAGCACACTTCCCCATGACGCACAGAGGCGGCCTACTTCACACAGCATCTCTTCGTATCATTCCAAAGGATCCATATGCTTATGCATTCCTTGCCAAACGCCCCGGGAGATAACGGGGATTTGTCGGAGTGAAATGGCCTTGCGCTTTTTCGGCCGATGAGCACACTTGCGCTCATGGAATCAAGCCGAATGAGGGGGACGACCCTTCTCTGTGTTCGAAAGGATGGGAGAACGGTCGTCGCGGGAGATGGTCAGGTATCGCTCGGATCCACCGTGATGAAAGCGGGCGCTCGTAAGGTTCGACGCCTTCATGAAGGACGTGTGATCGCGGGTTTTGCGGGGTCCACCGCCGACGCATTCACTCTCTTCGAGAAGTTCGAGGTCAAGCTCAAGGAGTACTCCGGCAATCTCGTGCGAGCGGCCGTAGAGCTGGCGAAGGATTGGAGGACCGACCGCCTCTTGAGACGTCTCGAGGCCCTGTTGATAGTGGCCGATGCGGACAGGATGCTCTTGCTTTCGGGGAGCGGAGACGTGATCGAGCCTGATCTGCCCGTGGCGGCAGTGGGATCGGGAGGGGGATACGCCCTCTCTGCGGCACGGGCCCTGCTCGATCATTCCGGTCTGTCCGCCCATGAGATCGCCGAGGAGGCAATGAAGATAGCCGCGGGCATCTGCATCTACACGAACGAGAATATCGTGTTGGAGGAGCTGAAGTGAGCGCCAATTTCACACCCCGCGAGACCGTATCCGAGCTCGACAGGTACATTGTGGGACAAAATGCCGCCAAGCGTGCCGTCGCCATAGCACTCCGAAACCGCTGGCGGCGTCAGCGAGTCGAGGGCGAGCTCAAGGACGAGATAACACCCAAGAACATCATCATGATCGGGCCGACCGGCGTGGGAAAGACAGAAATTGCGCGTCGTTTGGCGCGTCTGGCGGGTGCCCCCTTCGTCAAGATCGAGGCGAGTAAGTTCACCGAGGTGGGTTACGTCGGCAGGGACGTGGACTCCATGGTGCGAGACCTGGTCGAGGCCGCCGTCGGCCTCGTGAGGGAGGAAGAGGAAAAGAGGGTCCAGGCTCGAGCCGAGGAGCGCGCGGAGGACAGGCTACTCGATGTCTTGCTGCCTCGGCCGAAGCCCTCCGGCGGAGGCATGGATTTCGAGGCCCGCTCGACCACCACGACGAGTGGAATACCGCTGGGCGCGCCAGGACAGGATCTCTCGAGCCTGGAAACACCGGTGCAGCCGGCGAAAGACGAGAGTCGAGAGAAGCTTCGCGCTTTGCTTCGCAAAGGGGCGCTTGACGAGCGAGAGGTGGAGATAGAGGTGCAGGAGCGGCCGACGATGCCTTCGATGCAGGTCTTCGGGGCGCAGGGGATGGAGGAGATGATGATGAATCTCCAGGACATGTTTCAGAACATGCCGGGAGTGGGAGGAAAGCAGAAGACCCGAAAGAAGAAGTTCACCGTGGCCGAGGCGAAAAAGGTGCTCGTAGAGCACGAGGCGGCCCAGCTCGTCGACATGGAGAAGGTCAAGATCGAGGCCCTGGAGC
>SKWY01000374.1 GCA_007128675.1 Deltaproteobacteria bacterium
ACTTTCTGTGACGGCAAGACGATTCTGCTCGGTGATCTTCCGTCTCGTATACGGAGCCGGCGCGGCGGACAGCACCTCGCCCATGGGTCTCCGAAAGAGGCCGAGGCGGCTCGTAAGGGGCCGGGTGGGGTGGAAAGAGAGCTACTTAGAGGAGTCGAGTTCGCGGGGAGTACCGGCTCCGATGGTGAGATCTTGCCAACCCTGACCGAGCTCGAGGATTGGTACATTCGCTACGTCCTCGATCGGGTTGGTGGGAACAAGAGGCGAGCCGCGGCCTTGCTGGGCATTGGTAGGCGCACCTTGTACCGCCATCTAGGAGATCGTTGACACAACGACATCGATCCCTGCCGGCTTGGGGCGTGATGGTCAGGCCGTTGTTAATCAGAACGTCGAGCCCTCCCTCGGGCTCGACCCTCGCAAGACATCCCGGTCAGCGGATCGCGGGCGGCGGCGGGTGACTCGCAGGCATTTGAGGAGCTTCGATTATTTGAAGATGCTTCGAGAGGGCTCTGTGCTCCCCATGCGGCCATTCCCCAACAGCGCGGCATCTGGGAGGGCCATATCTTCTCATTAGGAAGAGAGGAACCCGAGAGAGCAGGAGGCGAAGATGTCAAGGAAAGCATTTGTTTGCAGAGATACCCCTGGGGGCGTGCACTGCATGACGGTGATCGTTGGTGATGAGGTCGAGCAGGTGGTGGAGAGGGCGGCCGAGCACATGATCGAGCTTCATGATCTCGATAGGGAACCAGAGCTTCGTGAGGTGATACTCGCAGCCTTGAGCACAGAGGACGAGGTGCTCGCCGATGAGGAACGAAGAGATCGTTTCGACATGGTTCACGTTCATCCTCATCCTCCAGAGGAGGACGTGGATGACGAGACGGCGGTTAGAGAAGGGTTTACCTCGCCTTGAAAGCCTTCGGTAGGGCGCCCTGTGGTTTCGAACAGCTCCAGGTGAGCTGAACGAGAGAGGGGTTCATGAGATTCTGCGCATTGACCTCGAGGCACGCATACTGCCCATGAATTACTGAGACCTGGCTGGGACTGCGCCTGCCGACCATCTGCTTGTCTCCCCTACTGCTGAAAATCTGCCGGTCTTCGCCGCTGCCGGACACCTGCTCGTCTCCGCCGCTACTAAACACTTTCTCGTCTTCCGTTCGATGTGGCGTAGTCCGCCCCAATTGCCCCTAACGCGAATGGCTCCAACCAAGAAGGGAGAGTTGGATCTGTCAGGGGGTCGGAGGCGAGGCCGGAACAATTCCGGCGCTCATCAGCTATCCTGTTTCTTACGGGGCCGAATCTCCTTCTCATAAAGAAGGGACTCCTGAATCGGCCGCATTCCAGCCCCCTCATAAATGCGCGTCGCCTTGCTAGGGTTGTTGGCGTCGACCCCCAAGGTTACGCGTTTGTAGCCTCGTTCAAAGAAGACATTGAACGAGTGTTGGAGCAAGGCTGTGCCCAGCCCTCTACGTCGCCAGGGCTGGCGAACAGCGAGCTGTTGTACCTCGCCCACTCTCGTATTCTGCTTTGTCGATGCTTCCTGGCACAGCGAAATGCCGGCAATCTCGCTGCCCTCGAGAGCCAGAAACCAGCCCGTTGGATCAAAGGCCGGGTTGTTGTCTATGAGATGTTGCCAGCGGATTACCTCTGCCTCTAGCCATTTTTGGTCGGGGTTGCTGCCGTGCCAGGCCTCGCACAAGACATCGAAGACTACACGCAGGTCTGGCATCTCTTTGAAGGTGCGCAGCACGACTCTATCCGGCCAGGAGGGGGTGGCCGGTTGTTCATCGAGGTCGATCGCCATGATCCAGCCATGGCGGATCTTCTGCCACCCGTGATGCTGGAGCAGACGATTCGACGGCTCGTGGGTGCCGTTGACGTATTGCCGCATAGAGACCCCAGTTCCCGGGTCGACTCGATCCAGGGTCTGACGAGAACGCTCCTCGGCCCAAGCAAGAAGAAACGTTCCAATGCCCTTGCCCTCATATTCTGGATGCACACAGCCGTGTAAGCTGGGATGCACCGGTGGATTGGCCAAGTCGTCGACTATCATCAAGCCGACCAGGCGATCTTCTGGGGACGAAACCACAAGGGTCGATGTTGCGGGGTTGAAGCCGGGAGTGGAAAAGCGCGATTGCACGGCGTCCAATGTGATTCTCGTATCGTCCCCCGCGGCCTCGAAGCACTCGTTTGTCAGATGCACCATCTGCTCGGCGTCGTTCGGTTTGCTCGCTCGGGCCGTGAAGCCCCTGGGAAGACTAGGAAGCCGGGTCATCGATTTCTCCTTCTAGTATGACGATCATGGCCGCGGGCGCGTATCCGTGCCCAGCGCCTCGAAAGATAGCAAAGATTCATCAGAGAACAGGGGGAGTGCGACACCGCCGAAATGCTGGTAGGGTGACCAGGTATTTCCGTCATGATGCGCAAATCGGGGGTGAGGTCGTCAGCCGAAGGAGGGACGGACTAGATGACGGCTGATGTGCAGCCAAGCGCCAAGGCCGGCGGCCCGAGCTCACAGACTCACAGGGTCGTCCTCGTTTTCTCCGATATCGAGGGAAGCACGCCTCTTTGGGAGAGAGCGCCCGAGGCCATGGAGGCCTCTTTGGCTCTGCACAATGCCACCTTGCGCGGGCTGATAGCAAAGCACGACGGCTACGAGGTCAAGACGGAAGGGGACGCCTTCATGGTGGCCTTCGAGAGCGCGCAAAAAGCGGTCCGCTTTTGCCTTGCCTGCCAGGAGGCTCTCCATGACCTGAAGTGGCCGGAGGCTCTGCTCGAAAATCCCGAGGCCGCAAAGTCAGACGATGGCTTCTTTCGGGGGCTTCGAGTGCGGATGGGGGTTCACCTTGGCAATACACGAAAGTCCGCCGACCCCACCACG
>SKWY01000520.1 GCA_007128675.1 Deltaproteobacteria bacterium
GCGCTGCGGTCTCGAGACGATCTTCAATACCCCCTACCGCCAGAACTCGACCACTGGAGAGCAGCGTGGCGGTATGAAGCATTCTGGCGTTGGCAAGCTCTCCAGCCGCGCTCCAGGTCTCGGTGTTCGGATCCCAGATCTCCGCGCTGGAAAGACCGGTATCGAGGCTCGCTCCGCCCGCCGCAAGTACTCTGCCGTCTTGCAGTAGTGTAGCCGTATGCCAGCGCCGGGCTTGCCCCATGTTCTCGATGCTGCTCCATGTCTCGGTGCCTTCGTCCCAAACCTCGGTACTGGCCAGCGCGCCCCCCACATCATAACCCCCCGTCGCCATGACGCGCCCGTCCTTCAGGAGCACAGTCGCGTGCCAGAGCCTCGCCGCAACAAGATCGCTACTCGAAGTCCATTCCCCGGTTTCTGAATCCCATATCTCAACCGAGGCAAGCACGAGCTCGCCGTCGTATCCCCCAGCCACCATGACCCTACCGCTTGGGAGCAGAGTTGCCGTATGAGCGAATCTCGCCTGCTCCAGGCTGCCGGTCGAAGACCACGTGCCGGTCGAGGGATCCCAAATCTCTGCTTCCGAGAGAGCGTCTGTTTCACCATACGTCCCGCCGGTCACAAGGACACGACCGTCCCCGAGTAGGGTGGCGACGTGTCGATCCCGCCGGTGTACCAGGCTGCCCGTGGCGCTCCAGTTCTCCGTCGACGGGTCCCAAATCCTCGCTTGATCCAGGTAGCCGTCACGGCCATCGAAGCCTCCAGCAACCAAGACCCGACCGTCAGCTAGGACCGTTGCCGTATGCTGCCCGGCTTCGTTGTCCAGTCCCGTGGAGAGCAACGACCATGTCCCGGATGTGGGGTCCCAAAGCTCGGAGCTTGCTATGCCGGCATCGGAGCTGCTCTTTCCTCCGACTACGAGCACGCGCCCGTCAGGCATCATCGTAGCCGTATGGAGACTGCGTCCCTCGAGAAGAGCCTCGGAAGGGCTCCATGTCTCGGTCGTCACATCCCAAGTCTCTGTGCTGGACAAGGCCTCGCCTGAGCTGGCTCCGCCAGTCACCAGCAACCGGCCATCGGGGAGTCAGACGGCGGCATGGCTTTCCCGGGCGACCAGAAGGCTTCCTGTCGAGGCCCATGTGCCGGATGCGGGATCCCAGATCTCGGCGCTCGCACGCGATGTCCCACCAGCGGTTCTGCCTCCCGAAGCAACAACTCGCCCGTCTGGCAAGATAGTCGCCGAATGGCTGAACCTTCCAGCAGCCATGCTGCCGGCGGGGCTCCATGACTCGGTCGCCGGATCCCAAACCTCGGCGCTCGCCAGCTCACCTGTGGCTCCGCGACCACCCGAAACCAGCACTCGCCCATCGGCAAGCATGGTAGCGGCATGCATGTACCTCGCCGAGCCAAGACTCCCGGCGCTACTCCAGGCGCTCGCAGCCGGATCCCAGACCATTGCGCCGGCGACGAGGCAGCCGGTCCCACACCATCCGCCCACGACCAGGACGCGACCATCGGTCAGCAAAGTAGCTGTATGCCCAGCTCGCACCTGCCCCGTCTCACCTGCGCTGCTCCAAGCATTGGTCGTGTAGTCCCAAAGCTCTGCGCTGGCCAAAGCTTGGCTGCCGCTAAACCCTCCAACGACGAGCACTCTACCATCGGGAATCAGGGTCGCGGTGTGGGCCGACCTCATCCCCGGCATATTGCTCGCAAAAGAAAAAGTGCCACGATTAGGATCCCATATCTCCGCCGTCGCCAGATAGCCGTTCACGGTGTTGTAGCCGCCGGTCAACAAGAGCCGACCGTCTGGCAGCAAAGTAGCTCCGTGCTCTCCTCGCGGCACATCCATGTAGCCCGCATACAACCAGCCAGCCGTCGGCCACGCAGCCGTAGGAGTAAGAAGGATGGTGCAAGCGATTAGACAAATCCGGCGCCAGACCGGAATCCAGCTTCCCCCGCCGGCGCCGGATTGCCGTCTACCCATAAAAGGCATGTCGCCCCCCTTTATTGGCTAAGGGCAGAATACGACTACGGAGCCATCCTAGCCAGGGTTACTTCTCCGGCACAAGCACCTGACCGATCAACGTCGCCTAATCGCAAGTCCAAGCAGAATGAGGCCAATGGCGAGCCCGGAGCCAGGACCGGCGGAGCCAACCGAGCACCCTTCCAAGCGGGTGGGCATCCGTAAAGACTCGGGTTCGTTCCAACCAGAGAAGTTCCCCGCGATATCGAAGGCACCGTAGCTTACTTCAACGGACTCTCCACCTTCAGCATCGGAGTAGGTGGAGTGGCACAGTCCCCTTCCAACCCAGGCCCTGTTCTCGGGAATGATCTCCGAGACCCAGCCCGAAGGCCCGTCGGGGTCCAGGTCGGCTCTGCCCTCGATATCAGCCACCGCGATGAAGCCCTCATGAGATAGCTCGAGCCTCACCCCTATGGTGCGGCCCCACATACGATCCACTTCGTGGGTTCTAGAAAGGATCTCGCCTACCTCGGGAGGCGGTGGTCCCCCGTCGAGCCAATCCTGACCCGTGGTGAACGAGGAAAGGATCTCTCCATCGAAGACGACGTCGTATGTCGTCGTTTCCGCGAGGGGTTCGGCAGGCACAAGGACCCATAGCTGGTGGAACGAAGACCCGAGACTCAAGGCCTCGCTCGGGATCTCCTCATCCTCGAGCCAAAGAGCCGGAGGAGTTTGGCTGGAGTACCTTGTCCACCCCTGTCCAACCCAAATCAGCGTGTTGAGCGGCAAGTCGATCTCACCATCCTCCGGGGCCAGAATTCTGCCTCCAGGTGCCTCACAGCTAAGAGCAAGAGCGATACGAGGCATGAAAAGAGCAAGCGACAATGCCAGGGCAGCAGCCGAAGTCAAAA
>SKWY01000344.1 GCA_007128675.1 Deltaproteobacteria bacterium
AAGGTGCGCGCCACCTTACGGCCTCTACTGGAAAGCCGAGGGCACAGGGCCATTCGGGGTCCAAGCCCTTCCGCGAGCAAATCATCGTCGAAACCGTGGAGAATGCGCTTGATGACGGCGCCTTGGAGCTTTGAAAAAGACATCTCGTGTCTTCTTTGCGGGATCTCTTTCAGGTTTCTTATCTGATAGCGCGTATCATTCTGAGCCAAGAGCCTTGCCGTTGGCGTTATGTCCACGGCGGCCTGGACCCCGGCGCCCGGAAGAACCTCTAGTTCTTGACTGCCGGCTCGATCTGCTTCCAGGACTAGAGAGATCTCACGTTGGGTCGTCTTGAGCCAAGCAAGAAGGTGCAGGGTGGAGACGGCCTGCTTTCCCTTGAGCTTCGCTCTTCCAGCCTGGACATCGAACAGCTCGGATGGGTGCCCAGGCAGCTCCAAACGACCCATCGCGGGTATTGGTGGTACGACTCCCTGGGCTGGAGCGGGTCGAGGCTTCTTGGGGGGTGGCGGGGCAACATCTTGTGGCTTCTCTTCTTCGTCTTCCAGGGAGATCTCGATTGGCTCCGAGATCGTCTCGGTCTGGGGCGGCGAGGAGCCTTGGTCCGCTATCTTTCTTTCGCCTAGCAGAGCGGAGATCAGCTCGGATGGAGAAACGTCGAAGAAGCGGAGCAAGGCGAGGCCGCGCTCCGGTATTGCCGAGAGGGCACATGTCAAGGAGATTGGCTCGTCCGAGTGGGGAGATGAAAGGCCCATCTCGAAACGCTCGTCCTGTATCATTTCCTTGTCGGAAGCTATGAGCAGAGCCCCTTGCTTGATGAAGAGATCGATGGCGGCGTCGAGGTCCTTGATGCTCTCGAACCGCGCGATCCCATCGGGTCCGAGCTTGGGGGCAAGCCAGCTCGATGACTCCGGCGGCGGCTCTTGCTCGCAGGGAAGATCCTCGCTCTTTGGGGCCTCCCAGGCAAGAGTTTCCAGGGCTTCCGATATGGCTTCTTCCGGGAGCCCCGCAAGAGGAGCCGAGGCGGGTTCGAAGGGTGTTACATAGTAGAAGCAGGCGAGAGTGGCCAGGAGAGCCTCGGCATCGGCGGCCGGAAGCTCGCCCACCTTGATGGCGGACGCGGCGTTCGGAGAGTCTGCCAGGCTGCTCAAGAACTGCGCCTCCTTCGAGCCGAGCCCGAAGACCGGGACGGGATCGAAGGTGGACATCGCCACTGGCCCATCTCCCAGCATCTCCATCAGGGCCCGCACGTGAGGTTCGCTGTTCTGAGAGCGCAGGAAGCGGAGCACCTCGAGATGAGGCGAGAGCTCCATGTCATTGGTCCATGGGGGGAGCTCTGCATCGGCCTCGAATTTGAAGAAGCCCTGCGTAAGGCCGAGCAGTCGCTGAAGGCGATCACGTTGCTGGACGTGGAGCCAGTAGGAAAGCTTGTCCCTGGTGATATGTCCGTGCTCCACCAGTATCTCACCCTGTGGTCTGCCCGTGGAGGAGACCTCTCGAAGCGAGTTTTCCAGAGCGTCCATGCCGATGATGCCGTTCTCCAAGAGGAGCAGCCCCAGAGGCTTGAAGGCGACGAGCATGATGGCGCCGCAGGGCAGGCCTTCACGGAAGAAGGCACGGGAGACTGTCTCGTCGTGCTCGATGACGAGGCATCCCGTGCTGCCGGAACCCGCTATCCAAGCGACGACTCTCGTGAGAACGGCGGGGCTCACGTCCCCCGAAGGCGATGGTCCCTGATTCGACATTGACAGGAGTCGAGAATATCTCAAGCTTCCTGTTGATACCAACTTCTCTTATGACGGAAGTTGGTTGGCGGACCATCTTTTCGGCCTTCGAGACGTCTTGGCGAATTGACGGCGGCCCCATGGGGCGGCGAAGGCTCCTTGCCGCCTAGCGCTTGTCGAAGGTCTTGCAGATGATGGCGTTGCCCGAGCGGCCGACTCGAATCGAGTCGGCCTCGCACTCGAGATCATCGTTGTAGCGGCAGGCCACTACCTTGCACGCTCCGACTCCGGCAATGCGTTTTGTTTCGTGTGTGTGCTGTCCGGCCGGGGTGAAGGTGTCGCAGCCTGGATGCTTCAAATCTCCGATGGTGATTCCCCTAGCGTGACAGCTCAGGTCATGGTTGTAGGCACAATCCTGGGCTTCACAGCCTTCCACGGCCGGCATCTCGATGTTTACCAGCATCGCTTCCTCCTTGGGTTTCCTGGCCTCGCCTCGCGAAAAGGGGACCGAAGAAGCGATTAGGCATTACCTCGTGGCAAGGCAAGGCCGGCGGCACGACCTTGCGCTAGCGGAAGGTCTGTGAATCGACCTTATGTGGGAAGAATTCCCCAACTCAACGCTTGAAGCTTGCACCGGTGCCGACGATGGTGGGCAGCCTCACATCCTCTTCGCTGTCCAGGGCTTCGGGGGGGAGGAAGCGATGAGCGGAACGGTAGTGCTCGATATCCTTCGCGGCTATGGTGCGGATTTCCACCTCGCCTTGCGCGATCGCTCGGGCCCCCACGGCCCCTTCGGGTGCCAGGAAGTCCTCGGATACGGCTATTCGTACTACTCGCTCACCGTCCTCGCTGGCGACGCCGAACCATCCGCGGCGGTGATGGCACATGTCGGTAACGAGACCCTCGACTCTGATTGTTCTCCCGAGATAATCATCTCCCTTCTTCATGAGCTCTTCCACGCTAACCAATGGAACATCTTCGTCGATGGCCGCCCCGAGCGAGATGTCCATTGGCTCGGTGGAGGGGGCGGGGGGTTCGGAGTCGTGATCGTGGTCATGATCATGGTCATGATCGTGGTCATGATCGTGATCATGATCGTGATCATGATGATGGGCCGTGGCTTGTGGCTCGGCCTCATCG
>SKWY01000175.1 GCA_007128675.1 Deltaproteobacteria bacterium
AGCACATAGCTGCCCCATGCCGGAACTGACACGGCCAGCACGAGAAACACCGACAAAGGCCACCAGATAACTCTTTTCATGCTCGAGTCTCCTTGAAGCAAAAGCTAGGGTCCAAAGCTCGCGACGGAACCGACGACAAACTAGACTCGGTATTCAAAACCACCTGCCACAATAACAGGGGATTTGGCCCCAGTCATCAGGCCGCCCAAGCACCTTCGAATAACAGAGTTCGCCGGTCAGAGCCTCGAAGCACTCCTCTTCGAATCTCTGGACACGGCATCCAACGAATCAAACTCTTTTGCAGCGACCCCTCTTCTCTCTTCTTGCTTCGAAGTGACCGATCCCCGGGCAACCACATCCCTTGCAATGCTATGCTTCAAAGGCCCCTCCCAGCCATATACCGCCACAGAGACAGGGTCCTTGCTTTCCCGCGAAGACCAAACATCCCAGAGCCTCAGACCACCCATGGCGGCAAGCAAACCTTTCAATGCAATCACAGAGTGCCCCGTTGCGAGAGCATGGAAGGGCCATAGATGGCTCGAGGCCATGGTGCTCGCCTTGCTGGTCCCGGCAATTCTCCTTCCGGCGCCGGCAAGATTAGACGCTGCTTCTCGCCCTTCCACCGGCGACGAGACAACAGCCCCAGTTGGGCCGGTCGAGCTTACACCGAGCCCATACGGAATGCATGGCCCCAGAGCCCCCACGTCCCTCATTTGCGACCCTACTGCATGGCCTCTTCCCGTTGACGGCGGCCTTTGCGACGCGGCCAGGAAGCTCGCTGTCCGGCTCGGGGGCTCTCTTGAAACCCGGGACCATGACGAAGCAAGGGATGCCAGCCTGACAAGAGCCTCGTTTCTGGTGACCAAAGCCCTCCACGAAGCCGGCGTCACAGACCCCCATGTTCTGGCAAGGAGGGTTCGGGCGCCTACATACAACGCTCTGTTCACCAGGATCGAGACGACCATCGCCGACTGGTCGGCGACGGTCTCGCACATCGGAATGGCCCTTTCGCCTGGTAACCCCGATATGCCAAGCGCCGTGGTCCTGGGAGCCCGGCGCCTGGTGCATATCGAGCCTTTCCCCTCCTCCGTAGAGGTTGGCGAAAACGTTTCGATCCGCGGAAGATTGGGGGCGGGCTGCAGCGCCCCCGCTGCTTGGCTAGGCGTGGACAACGGCCCAGTCAAAGCACTTACCGTCGACGTCATGGATAGAGCCTTCTCTCTCGAGACGGGCTCTTTGCCGCTGGGCAGGCATTTTGTCGAGATACTTGTCGACGCGGGCGAGGGGCCAGAGGTTGCCCTACTAGCACCAGTGCGAGCCGGATCCGTCGAGGAAGACGCTCAAGCGAGAGTCTTTTCTTTCGACTCGAGAGGCGAGCCCCTCGCACTCTTGCACCAAGCAATTGCCGACAACAGAGCGGCACGAGGGCTGCAGCCGGTTGTCCGAGACGCCGTTCTCGACGGGCTCGCAAGTAGGAGAGCAGAGGCCATGGGGGCTCGTGGTCGTCCAGTTCATGGGTCTGCCCCCGACGAGCAAGCCGCCGCCAGCCTAGCCGAGCAAGGCTACCCCTTTGCCTGGGCCGCCGAGAATCTGGCAACCGGACCGAGTGTGGAGGCGGCGTTCTCTGGGCTCCTCGATAGTCCGGCACACCGCCGAATTCTGGAGCACCCTCGGACCCAGCAGGTTGGCGTGGGAATCCACGAGGACGGCAGTCGAGTTTGGCTCGCGGTTATCGCGGCCGAGCCAATGAACGCCAGGGCGGCGGTGTCCTCCGCCACGGCAGCTCGCGTAGTCCAAAACAGACTCATACATCGAGCAGAGGATGCTCTACGCATTGCGCGACACCGAGTCGGGCTGGCGTTGCCGCCAAGGGATCCTGCTCTCGATGAGCTTGCCCTCGATCTCGCCGAGCATCTGGCAGCGCGCGATGTTCCTTCGGATGCCGACGCCCAGAGAAACACGCGCCAGCTCGCCATGAACTCCGATCACCATGCGGTCGCCGTCTCCGTGGACATAGTCGTGGGAGGCAGACCCGAGGATGTAGAAAAGGCCCCGGCCGCCGGGGAAGACGACTGTGACCGCATTGGCCTCGGTATTGCCTCGGCCCCCTCCATCCGCTTCGGAGGAGAGCGTCTCTGGCTCGTATCCATTTGCATGCACAGAAGGGGGCCTTGATGCAAACAGCTCCCGCGACCCCCTCTTCGTCTACCGCGCACCGTCTAGGGATATACCGGCAGCTCTTCGATCATCTGAAAGGCACGCGAGAGAAGATCTTCTCCTTCTGGATGCAGCCTTTCGAGGGCCTTCCTTTCCGCCTAGGCGAATCCCTTGCAGAGGCAAAGATCCCCTTCGCCTTCGATGACGCTCTGGAGCATCAGGCCGAAGCCGCCGTCGCGCAGCTACTCTCTCTGGTCTGCAGGCGCTTTGGCGCCTCTCTCTCGAGCGGCACACTCAGCGCCGATACCCCACTTCGAGATGAGTCCATGAGCTCTCGGCTCACTAAGCCCGACACATTGGAGCAGGTATTGGTTTCTAGGGCCTCTCGCATCGATCCAACCTTGGACTGTGGCCTGCTCGACTCGTGGGTTGCCCGAAGGACCGCCGGGGCAACGCTGATTTCGAGCCTCCACGCTCTGTTCCAGCGGGCCCTGGAGGAAGAAGCGAAGAGCCGAGGTTCGAGCCGCTATGCATATGTCGTGATTTTGGCTGCAGCCGACCTGATGAACCGAAAGAAGAGCCTAGTCAAGTCGGCCTCCATTCGCGCAATGAGCTACGAACGTCTCGAGAAGGCCATAGGAGCGTGCTTGTTCACAGCGGTAGAGGTGGCCGCGGGGGCAGCTCTTGCCGCCTATGAAA
>SKWY01000244.1 GCA_007128675.1 Deltaproteobacteria bacterium
AACGGGGACAACGGGGACAACGGGGACAACGGAGATCCACAAGAGAGCACCGAGGATCCCTGCACCTTCAACGAGGATTGCATCGCAGAGGAACGCTGTGAATGCGACATCGAAGAAGGTTGCTTCTGCCGACTAGGGCCTCGGGGTACGGGACAATCGGGCGTGGATACTTGCGACGATGGTAATGACTGCGAAACCGCTCTGTGCGTGGAAGGCCATGATGACCTCTACTACTGCTCCGGTCCTTGCGAGGACGAGGACGACTGCGGTCCGGCCCTTCCCGTATGCGCCGACATAGCCTTCGTCGGTCGCATCTGCATAAGAGAGGCGTGAGTACAAGCTCGGCCCGTCTAGATGCTCGCCCGTAGGAACTCTCGGTTCAAACGAGCAATATGGGAAATCTTGATTCCTTTTGGACACTCGGCCTCGCAAGCTCCTATGTTGCCGCAAGCTCCAAAGCCAAGCTCGTCCATCTTGGCCACCATTTTGCGCACACGCTTCTTGGCCTCGGCTCGACCCTGCGGGAGAAGAGCGAGCTGCGAGACCTTGGCGGCCACGAAGAGCATTGCCGAGCCATTGGGACAGGATGCGACACAGGCTCCACAGCCCACGCAAATCGCCGCATCGAAAGCCTCGTCCGCCTTGTGCTTCGCGATGGGGATAGAGTTCGCCTCGGGCGCCGCTCCGGTGTTCGCCGAGATGAAGCCGCCCGCCTGAAGAATCTTGTCGAAAGCCGACCTGTCCACGATCAGGTCACGAATTACAGGGAACACCCTCGAACGCCACGGTTCGATGACGATCTCGCTTCCATCCTCGAACTGCGTCATTCGAAGCTCGCAGGTCGTCGTCTCGCCAGCGGGCCCATGGGGACGACCATTGATGAACAATGAGCAGCAGCCGCAGATGCCTTCCCGGCAGTCGTGCTCGAAGGCAACCGGCTCCTCATCGCCCTCGATGAGCGTCGAGTTCAGGTAATCGAGCATCTCGAGGAAGGACATCTCCTTGGAGACCCCTTCCAGATCGTAGCTTACGAAGCCGCCCTTGGCCTCTGCGCTTTCCTGTCGCCAAATCTTGAGTTTGATCTTCATAACGAGTAACCGTCTCTCGGGTCCGGCGTAGTGTTGTCACTTGCTCGATTCGCCCCAGTTACCGCGGACAAGCTCGAATGAGTTCGCTCGAGCGCCGTGAGCTGATGCGCCTACTTGTAGCTTCTCTCCTTGATCTCCACGTTCTCGAACTTCAGCGGCTCCTTATGAAACTCGTGGTCCGAGCCCTCACCCTTGTGCTCCCAGGCAGCCACGTAGGAGTACTCGGCGTCGATCCTCTGTGCTTCACCCTCGGGAGTCTGACTCTCCTCACGGAAATGCGCTCCGCACGACTCTTTTCGGGATAGGGCGTCACGACACATCAGCTGGCCAAGCTCGAAAAAGTCGGCCACCCTCACGGCCTTCTCCAGCTCTTGATTCACTTGGTCCAGCCTGCCTGGAACCTTTACCTCGCGCCAAAACTCTTCCTTTAGTTCCGAGAGCGAAGAGAGTGCTTTCTGGAGGCCCGCTTCGTTTCGAACCATGCCGCAGTCGTCCCACATGATCCTTCCGAGACGCTTGTGGAAGGAGGTGACCGTCTGCTTACCTCCCACGGCCATGATCCTCTCCAGCTTATCCCTCGCCTCCTTCTCAGCAGCGTCGAACTCGGCTCCATCGGTGGAGATCCGAGGAGTCCTGAACCTCTCGGCTAGATAATCACCGATGGTAACGGGCAAGATGAAGTAGCCATCTCCAGCGCACTGCATCAACGAACTCGCTCCAAGTCGGTTTGCGCCATGGTCGGAAAAGTTGGATTCTCCGATAGCGTATAGCCCGGGCACGGTCGTCATTAGGTTGTAGTCGACCCAGAGACCGCCCATGGTGTAATGACCCGCGGGGTAGATGCGCATCGGCTCTTCGTAAGGGTTGATGCCGGCGAGTTTGTTGTACATCTCGAAGAGGTTTCCGTACTTGGCCTCTATGGCCTTCTTGCCCTGCTTCTCGATGGCGCCGCCGAAGTCCAGGTAGACGGAAAGGCCGGTATCACCGACACCGTAACCGGCATCGCACCTCTCCTTGGCAGCTCTGGAGGCCACATCCCGCGGAACGAGGTTACCGAATGCCGGGTAACGCCGCTCCAAGTAATAGTCACGCTCCTCCTCGGGGATTGAGTTTGGATGGCGCCTGTCACCCTTCTCCTTGGGCACCCAGATCCTACCGTCATTTCGGAGGGACTCGGACATCAGGGTGAGCTTTGCCTGGTAGTCGTTGAGCTGCGGCAAGCTGGTCGGATGGATCTGAACGAAGCTGGGGTTGGCGAACAGCGCTCCCTTTCTATGCGCCGCCCAGGCAGCGCTTGCGTTGGAGCCCACCGCCAGCGTGGAGAGGTAGTAGATGGTGCCGTAACCACCTGTCGCGAGCACCACGGCATGGCCCGAATGCCTTTCGATCTCACCCGTTACCAGATTGCGAGTAATGATCCCCCTTGCTTCGCCATCGACGATGACGACCTCGAGCATGTCGCGCCTGGGATACATTGTGACCTTCCCCCGCGCGAGCTGTCGGATGAGGCCCGAGTATGCCCCAAGTAGACACTGCTGCCCCGTTTGGCCCTTGGCGTAGAAGGTCCGAGAGACCTGAACCCCACCAAATGAGCGGTTGTCCAGGTATCCGGAGTACTCTCGAGCGAAGGGGACACCGGAGGCCACCATTTGATCGATGGACTGATTGCTGACCTCGGCCATCCGATGCACGTTGGCTTCACGCGCGCGGTAGTCCCCTCCCTTGATGAGGTCGTGAAAGAGTCGAAAGGCGCTATCGCCATCATTACGATAGTTCTTCGCGGCGTTGATACCTCCCTGAGCCGCCACGGAGTGCGCGCGGCGAGGTGTATCCTGGAAGCAGAACGCCTTGACGTTGTAGCCCAGCTCTCCCAGAGTCGAGGCCGCTGCCGCGCCGGCCAGGCCCGTACCGACCAGGATAATGTCCAGCTTGGTCCTGTTGGCGGGGTTGACCAAACGAATGCTGTTCTTGTGATTGGACCATTTGTCTGCAAGCGGTCCGGCGGGAATCTTCGCGTCTAGCATTGTCATGAAGCTCTAGCTCATCTGGGCTTGAACGAAGAAGTAGATGGGAAGAATGGCGAAGCCCACGGCGACGACCACCGCGTAGGCCAAACCAAGAGATGCCCATCTCTCGCGCCAGCGGTGGTCGTTGAGACCAATGGTTTGTAGGCTCGACTGAACCCCATGGGCGAGATGCAGGCCAAGGAGCACCATGGCGACCGAGTACAAGGATACGTACCACCACAGACTGAAGCGGGTCGTCACGAGGGCGTAGGCATCCTTCATCAGAACGCCGGAGATCTCCACCATGTCGACGGAACCAAACGTCATTCGAATGGAGAAGCTCGAAAGATGCAGTGCCAGAAATAGAATGATACAAACCCCGAGGATGAACATGTTCCTCGATGCCCAGGTGCTGCCCCCGGCCGGATCGACCTTCAGGTAGCGTCTTGGCCTCGCCCTCAAGTTGGAGACCGACAAGTACATGCTGACGGCGATGTGAAGAAGAAGCCCCAGGACCAAGACGGGACGCATACCCAGCACAGCCGGGTTTGTTCCCATCCAGTGGGCGACCGTGTTGTAGGTCTCAGGCCCCGCCAAAAGCGTTAGGTTCACCACCAAGTGAACGACAAGAAACAAGACCAGGAATAGGCCGGAAATGCCGACGACGAGCTTCCTGCCCACCGAAGCGCCTAGAAACGTACTCATAGAAAAAGCTCTGATTTCGAGTTAGGACCGCTTACCGATCGATTCGTGCACGTGAATTCTTGAGGTAATGAGCCTTTGATTCTCTTGGTGCAAGACCCAGTCGCTCCCCGACAGACGTGTCGCAACCAAGATAATGGGCCGCGAGCCCTTTTTACTACGCACCACCACCCCAAAAGCAAATCTCTTTTTCAGGTATCCACAAAAGGTGCCCGAATCAGCTCGCCATAGGACTGCCTACCATCGGAATTCTTGGTATTAGGTACCGTCATGCTCAAGCTCTCTAGACTCTCTGCTCTTGCTGCAAGCCAGGCAATCATCATCGGCTCATTGATCGGGTGTCCCAAGGAACCAGAGCCGACGGAGCCCGAAATAGGACTGGAGCCGCCAAGAGCGGAGATGGTAGCCAGCCATACGTCCGGTAGCATCTCCCGCCAAAGTGCAATCAAGGTTGGATTCACCGGAGATCTCGTGGCAGAAGCCGAGCTGAACGAGCCACTCGACCCATCTCCCTTGAAACTCACGCCTCGAGCATCGGGTGAGACGATATGGTCAGGCACGAGAGAACTGCGTTTCCGACCCGATCAGCCGCTCGAGCCAGGCCAAAGATACAAGGCCGAGCTGGATCTCTCCTCGGTACCAGGTCTCGAGGGACGAGTACCTCGTTTCGACTTCGAGTTCTTCGTGATTCCACAGTCTTTTGACGTGACAATCATCGGACTATCACCCTCCGTGGATCCCGCGGACGACTCACAAGAGCTTGCTGGACGCATCTTCACCGCCGATCTCGCATCACCCGCCGACGTGGAGAACATGCTTTCGGCCCGCCATGAGGGTGACAATCTCGAAGTGCTCTGGCAGCACGCGCTGGAGCAACGACGGCACTCTTTTTCCGTGCGTGGGATTAGCCGTAGAGACCTCGAGACCCACGTCGAGCTTACGGTCGAGGGAGGTCCAATAGGCGTCGATGAGACGCAGGTCCTCTCGGTTCCGGTGCCGGGAAAGGACCAGTTCGTCCTAACGCAGGTCTCCGACGTAACAGTGGACACGCGCCATATCGAGGCGCGGTTTTCCGACCCACTCGATCCGGATCAGGACTTGAGGGGCCTGTTCCACTCCTCGGACCCCGTCGACCTGCGTCACACGGTCGATGGCGGCATCCTGCGAATCTACGCCCGTGATCCCTGGCCGGCTCGAGTCACTTTGGTCTTCGAGCCCGGAATCCGAAGTGCTTCCGGGCACCGGTTGGAGACGCGTGCAACTCATACCCTTCACTTCGAGCCCCTGCCGCCGGCGGTCAGGTTCGTGACCAAAGGCTCGATCCTGCCAACCGGCGCCGATCTGACCCTGCCGATCGAAACGGCCAACCTCTCGGCTCTGGACGTTCAGGCAATACGAGTCCCTCCGAAGAACCTCACGCAGTTTCTTCAGGTGAACCCACTCGATGGCGAACGTGAGATGCATCGAGTCGGAGAGCTCGCATGGCAAGATACCGTGAACCTAAGAGCTTCCGCCACAGACTCCAACCGTTACGAGAGACACGCCCTGGACATCTCTCCACTCATCGAAGAAGAACCCGGAGGCCTCTACCAAATTCGCCTCTCCTTTCGTCCCCAGCACAGCCTTTATGAATGTCCTCCCGGCACATTCAGGGAAGAATTTCTGGAATCCGAACTCCCACGAGAGCAAGTAGGCGGCGAGCAAGAGCAGAGCCACTGGGACCATTTCGAGACGGAACAGACCGACTCGATCTGGGCGGTTCAGGCGCAACCGTGGGAGCTGTGGCGGCAAAGAAAGAACCCCTGCCACCCAGGCTTCTACAAGAAGTACGGTGACCATGACATCTCCGTCACCCGCAATGTCCTGGTCACCGATGTCGGACTCATAGCAAAGAAGGGAACCGATGGGTCCCTGTTCGTCGTGGCTACCGACCTGCGCTCGGCGGAGCCGCGATCTGGCGCCCACGTTCGGGTCCTCGACTATCAGAGACAGGAGATTGTCTCTGGCTGGACAAGGCTGGACGGCACGGTCCAGCTGAAGCCGGAGCGCACCCCCTACTTCGTGGTCGCCAGCCACCACGGCTCCGAGGGCATTGTGAGGCTGCAGGAGGGCAGCGCCCTCGCCGTGGGCCATCTTGACGTAGGCGGCCTTGGGGTCTCGGAAGGTCTAAAGGGCCTGCTCTACGGAGAGAGAGGAGTATGGCGCCCCGGCGATGAGATCTTCTTGACCTTCATTCTTCACGATCCCTCGGGGAAGCTGCCCAATGACCACCCAATCTCCTTCGAGCTCGTCAATAGCCGCGGCCAGGTCAGCCACCGCTCGACTCATACCAACTCTCTGAATGGTTTCTACCACCTTCGCACTCGAACCGAGGCAAACGCACCCACGGGCAACTACATAGCGCGGGTAAGAGTAGGCGGCGCGACCTTCGAGGAAACCTTGAAGATCGAGACAGTGATGCCGAATCGCCTCAAGATCGATCTCGATTTTCCAGACGATGAGGTCATTCGCGGCCCGAGCCCCAGGCTCGAGACGACGCTGCGCAGCGCATGGCTCCATGGCGCCGTGGCAAGAAACCTACGTGCCGACGTGGAGCTGACGCTTCGTCCCACCGAGACGCGCTTCGAGGGCTTCGACGGTTACTCCTTCGACGATCCTACAAGACAGTTTCGACCCGAGCCGAAGACTATCTTCGATGGACGTCTGGATGACTCGGGCGTTGCGAGAATCGATGAACCTTTCGAGCCGGGCACGCCGCCGGGCATGCTGACGGCAAACCTTTCCACGAGGGTTTTCGAGCCAAGCGGCGCATACAGCATCGACCATTTCGAGGTGCCCGTATCGCCATACGATCGCTACGTGGGCATTCGAACACCGCCCGGTGACCTTGCGCGCGGAATGCTCCTGACGAATGAGAAGCACCCCGTCCAGATCGTCTCCGTCGACGCCGACGGTCAGCTGGTGGATGGCGTGAAGGTAGACGTGGCTCTCTACAAGATCCAGTGGCGTTGGTGGTGGGAAAGTGGCCCTGAAGAGATGCCCGACTTCACCACCTCGGCATCACATACGCCGATTCAACAGACAAGCTTGAGCCTCGAGGATGGCCGTGGAGTGTTCGAGCTAGAGGTGGAGTACCCCAATTGGGGCCGTTACCTTTTGGTCGTCCACGATCGTGAGGGTGGGCATAGAGCAGGCCGGATAGTGTACATCGACTGGCCGGGCTGGGCTGGACGAGGAATGGAGGACAGGCCGGGAGCCGCGACGATGCTGGCGATCAGCTCCGACAAGACTCGGTACGCACCAGGAGATGTCGCTACACTGACCATTCCCACGCCTCATCGAGGAAGGGCCCTTGTAACCCTCGAGGATGGGAGCCGCGTTTTGGATGGGAAATGGGTGGAGGCAAGAGGAGAGACTACTCGCCACTCGATCCCAATCACCTCCAACATGGCCCCTGGGGTGTACGCCAGCGTCACGCTCGTCCAACCGCACAGGGACAGAGATAACGATCTACCGATGCGCCTATACGGGACGATCCCTCTGGAGGTGGAGGACCCGAACACAAGGCTCACTCCAAAGATCGGTTCCGCTGATGTCTTCGAGCCGCAATCCACTGTAGAGATATCGATGAGCGAGCAGGAGGGCCGAGCGATGACCTACACGCTCGCCCTAGTGGATGAAGGCCTTCTCGGCTTGACCCGCTTCGAGACGCCCGACCCTTGGTCGCGCTTCTATCAGCGCGAGGCTCTGGGGGTCACCACCTGGGATGTGTTCGACGATGTTGCCGGAGCGTTCTCGGGCTCCTTCGACAGGTTGATAGCCATCGGCGGCGACGCGGAAGGGGAAATGGCCGCCGACACCCAGGCCAACCGTTTCCCTCCCGTCGTTAGGTATCTTGGGCCATTCGCTCTGAAGGCGGGGCAAACCAAGACCCACAAGGTCGACATACCCCAGTATGTAGGCGCAGTGCGTTTGATGGCCGTGGCTGGGCAAGACGACGCCTTCGGCAGGGCCCAGAAGACTGTCCTGGTCAAGAGACCACTGATGCTGCTGGCTACACTCCCCCGCGTCCTGGGACCCGGCGAGGAGGTCGAGCTTCCAGTCTCGGTATTCGCTCTCGACGATGACATTCGAGACGTCTCGATCGAGGTGGAAGCGAGCGATGGGTTCAGGGTGATCAGCACCAGCGACAAGGAGGTTTCCTTTTCGAGGACCGGTGACCAGATGGTCTCCTTCCGGCTCGAGACCGCCGATCGGCTCGGCGTGGAGACTGTGCGTGTGATTGCAAGATCGGGGCAGGAACGGGCCGAGCAAGAGATCGAGATCGACATCAGGCATCCAGGTGAAAGGGAGCTAAGAATCGTCGAAGGTTCCATCGAGGCAGGCGAAACCTGGTCTCGAGACGTGACTCTGACGGGAATGAACGAAACCAACGAGATTTCGCTGGAGATCTCGACTGTCGCCCCTATCAACCTTCACCCTCACCTGGACTATCTCGTCACCTACCCCCACGGGTGTTTGGAGCAGGTGATGTCCGGAGTGTTCCCACAGCTTCACTTGACGAATCTGGTCAGCCTGGACTCGGCTCGGCGGGCCGAGGTGACAAGAAACATCAAGGCTGGAGTCGCCCGGGTCTCTTCGCATCAAACAGTAGACGGCGGCTTTGGATACTGGCCGGCCGATAGTCGCTCTCACGACTGGACCTCCAGCTATGCAGGCCACTTTCTGCTCGAAGCGAGGCAGAAGGGACACCCAATACCATCGGGTCTCCTCCAGCGCTGGGAGGGTTATCAGCGCAGGCTGGCCCAGGCCTTCGTTCCAGGCACCTCGGACGCTTCCGATCTTGCCCAGGCATACAGGCTCTACACCCTAGCGCTAGCCGGCGCGACCGAGATGGGAGCCATGAATCGGCTGCGGGAATGGAGCGAGCTCTCCCAGGCGGCAAGGTGGCGCCTGGCCGCCGCCTACAAGCTCGCAGGTCAGCCAGAGGCAGCCCGAAGCCTGGCAAGAGAAGCTACCACCGAGGTGGCGCCGTACACCACGCATGGAAGCACCTTCGGCTCTAGGCTGCGCGACCAAGCCATGATCCTGGAGACGATGGTCCTTCTCGAAGACAGAGACGGAGCCTTTCGAATCGCAAGGGAGATCTCCGAAGCGCTGGACACGAGCCAGCGACTTGGTACGCAGGAGCTGGCTTTTTCCCTTTCCGCCATGGCCCGCGCAACCGAGCTTCTGGGCGACTCCACGGATATGACCTTCGGCTACGAATGGCATGGAAAGAAGGGCGTCGTCACAGAGAGCAAGCCCATCCATGTGCTCGAGCTTCCATTGGTCGAGGCGGATGAGGCGCCCGTGTTGAAGGTCACCAACAATGGCTCCTCGGCTCTATTCGCTCGTCTCGTCACGCAGGGTCTGCCTAGAGTGGGAGAAGAGACTCCGGCGGCTCGGGGACTAAAAGTGGAGGTCGATTACGAAAGCCTCCAGGGAGAGGCTCTAGACGTCTCTCGATTGGAGCAAGGCTCCGATCTCGTCGCGAAGGTGACCGTGACCAATACCCGCCGGCAACGACTCTCGGAGCTGGCCCTCACGAAGATCGTTCCATCGGGATGGGAGATTCGAGCCGAAAGAGCCTTGGGCAGGGTCCAAGAAGGCGAGGATTCCTTCGACTACCGAGATGTGCGCGATGACCGCGTACATACCTACTTCGATCTAGATCCGGGAGAGACGAAGACCTTCCAGATCCGCCTACACTCCGCGTACCCGGGCCGTTTCTACCGTCCAGGCACGAGCGTCGAGGCAATGTACGACGCCACGATTCATGGACGCACGAGAGGCGGCTGGGTCGAGGTCCTCCGGCCAGGCCTAACGGGCTAGAGGGCATGCATGTCCCGTGCTCCAGAAAGCTTCGCGGGGGGTGAGGCGAGCTCCTTGCCGCCAGAAGGCACTATGCATCGCGTGCGGGAGGCCGCAGAGCAGGCCTCGTACAAAGCCAAGGCCTTCAAGCACCTGAAGCGATGCGGAATCGTCGCGGCCACGGTCCTCCTTCTTCTCGGGCTCTTTGTTCTTCTCGTCCCAGTAACAACCCTCGACGATCCCGTGAGCCTCGTGCTGCTGGACCAAGAAGAAGACCTGCTAGGCGCGACCATCTCCGAGGACGAGCAGTGGCGTTTCCCTCCCATCGACGTAGCGCCGGAGAGGCTCGAGGCCGCCATCTTGCACTTCGAGGATAGGCGTTTTCGAAGACATCCAGGTGTCGATCCCTTGGCCTTGGCTCGCGCCATTTGGACCAACCTTCGAGAAGGCGAGGTAGTCAGCGGAGCCAGCACAATCACGATGCAGGTAGTCAGGCTTTCGCGGAAAGGTCGTCAACGAACACTGACGGAGAAGCTGGTCGAGGCGGTACTGGCCATTCGTCTGGAGATGGCGCTGGACAAGGACGAGATACTCGCCACATACATCAGTCACGCGCCCTATGGTGGCAACGTGGTAGGGGTTGAAGCGGCGGCTTGGCGCTATCTTGGCAGATCCCCGCACGACGTCTCATGGGCGGAAGCCGCGCTTCTCGCCGTGCTCCCAAACAGCCCCTCGCTCATCCACCCTGGAAGAAACCGCGAGCTCCTTCGGAAACGAAGAGACAAGCTTCTGAGGGACTTGATGGTCGCCGGCCTAATCGACGAGCAGACACTGGACCTCTCTGTCCTCGAGGCCATCCCGGATGCCCCTAAACCACTTCCGCGGCTTGCCCCCCACCTCCTGGCCCGCTTCCAGGGACGGCTCTCGCGGTCGAGTGAGGACCTCGAACGGCGAATCGTGACCACAATCGATGGCTCGCTGCAAAAGAGAGCCACGGAGGTTGCCGCTCGCCACCGAAAAAGGCTCGAGGCCAACAGGGTGCACAACGCGGCGGCTCTAATCCTAGACATAGACACTGGAAAGGTTCTTGCCTACATCGGCAACGCCGCCGACCCCGCGAAGCCGGAGCACGCACCCGACGTGGACTGCATTAGGGCCCGCCGAAGCCCAGGCAGCGCTCTCAAGCCCCTTCTTTACGCGGCAATGTTGGAGAACGGAGAGATTCTTCCATCG
>SKWY01000177.1 GCA_007128675.1 Deltaproteobacteria bacterium
ACCGTGGTCTTCGACGAGGTGGATGCTGGGGTTGGCGGGGCCCTGGCGGAGGAGATCGGGCTTTTGATGGCGAAGATCGCGAGGGGTAGGCAGGTTCTCTGCGTTACCCATCTTCCACAAATCGCCGTGCACTCCAGTCATCACCTCGTCGTGGAAA
Organism: Deltaproteobacteria bacterium; assembly: GCA_007128675.1. Taxonomy (GTDB): domain Bacteria; phylum Myxococcota; class Myxococcia; order SLRQ01; family SLRQ01; genus SKWY01. The sequence continues at coordinate 158 of SKWY01000177.1, forward strand.
AGTCGATTCGCGACGATCGCGCCCACATAGAGGCGTCCAGCGTTTCGGGGCGGGCCCGAGTCGAGGAGATTGCTCGAATGCTTGGTGGAGCCAAGGTAATCGCCTCGACTCGGCGGCACGCGAAGGAGCTATTGGGGTCGGCTGTCGCCCATCGTTCTTTCGGCTGGGGAGACGAGCCTCGGTCCGCGGCTCGAGACAACCTCGACCAGTTGCGCACACGCCCTTCGGAGTGCTAGCTTTTCAGTCCTCATCTCGAGGGGCGATATTTCGACAAGTAGCTAGCGAGGTTTGTCATGTATGTGCGTTTGAACCGGTCGGTTGCTTCGGTGCTTTTTGCCGGTTTTCTTCTCTTGGCTTGTGGGGACGCTTGTGACGGTGGCGGCGGGCTGCAGCGTGCCGAGCCAGACATCAATGTTACGGAGGACTCGATCGAGTTCGGCCTAGTTCGGGTCGGCATGGCATCGACAACCTCCCTGCGTGTGGAGAACATCGGCTCGGCCCTGCTCGATCTTAAAGAGATCTATGTTGCCGAAGGGCCCTACGCCGACTGGTTCACCGTATCGCCTCGAACCGACCGTGTGGGCATAGGAAGCTCTCGCGAGATAGAGATCACGTTCAGCCCCCGAGACGAGGAGGAGGCGCAGGCCCTCCTGGTGATCGAGCACAACGACGATGAGAAGCCGACCCAGGAGGTGATGCTGTACGGGACGGGCTTCATTCCGCTCGTCGATGTGAGTCCTCTTCGCCTCGACTTCGGCAATGTCGTTTTGGAGACCAGCAAGAAGGAGACCGTCTCACTTCGCAACAACGGCGACGAGCCGGCCAACGTTCTGATTCGAAGCGTCACGGGACAGGGCGGCACGCATTACCGGGTGGAACCTCCGGCGGGCGCCACGGACGGGCGCTTCGTGCTCATGCCGGACGAGTCCGCGGTTATCGACGTCACGTATGCTCCCACGACCAGGGGACGGCATCTGGCCGCCTTCACCATCGAGCCCTGCGACGGCTGCATGCCGGCGATGCTGGACCTTGCCGGAGTCGGCATCGACTCGGGGCTAATCGTCGAGCCAACCGCCATCGAGTACGGGGCCGTGAATCCGGGTTCACCGATATCTCGTCCCGTCACCTTCAAGAATATCGGTAACCGTCACGTTCAGATCATCGGCCTCACCATAGTTTCCTTGACGGGCGGGGAGCCCAGCTCGGCGTTTTGGGTGGACTATGACCAGCTCCCCTTCGATCTGAACGAAGGCGACGAGGTCGAGATTGATGTCTACTTCGGCCCAAACGATCTTCAGCATCACGTCGCCGGTCTCGAGTGGGAATCGACGGATAACCGCAACGAGTCGGGGCGGATCCCCTTGTCCGGCCGCGGCGGAGGACCGGACATCGAGCTCGTGCCCGAGGTGCTCTCCTACGGTCTGGTTGCCGTGGGCGCTCCAATGCCTAGAAACCTGGTCATCCTGAACAACGGCTTCGATAGGCTGGAGATCTACGATATCGAGATACTCGATGAGCCGGCCTTCAGTCTGGTCGATCCGCCAGGACACGTGTCCCTGGACGTGGGCGATGTCTTTCAGGTGCCCATCGAGTTCAACCCGCAGGAAGCCGGGGGGCATCAAGGGCGGGTCGTGGTCAGATCGAACGATCCCGACGAGCCCGAGGCGACGGCCTTGCTCAATGGAGAGGCCGTCGATCTTCCGCCGTGCCAGTTCTCGGTCAATCCCGAGGAGATTCGTTTCGGAATCGTGGACAGGAACCGCTCGCGCCTCCAGCAGTTCTCCGTCACCAACGAGGGCGATGACGGAGAGCAATGCTTGATTGCCGTTCTAGACCTCGAGGAAGGAACACCGGATGTGTTCGAGCTTCCGGGAGGGCAGATCACGGGGCTGCTGCTCGAGCCCGCCGAGACGATTCGCGTCGATGTCTCGTTTACCCCCAATAGGCACGGCGTCTTCGAGGGAGGTGTCGAGTTCTACGTCAGCCATCCGGATGCCCCCAGGCAGACCGTCGGCTTGCACGGCGTCTCACAGGCGGCGGGTGTGCTCCTTGCCCCCGATGAGCTCGATTTCGGTCAAGTTCAGGTCGGGTGCGCATCTCGTGAGAGGGAGATAAGGGTCTACAACACCGGCTCCAGCGACATCACGGTCATGGACATAGAGCTGACGATCAACGGGCCCGACCAAGACTCCTTTAGAATTGCCAGCGTTCCGCCGGGTCTAGGTGGCGAGTCCGGGATCACGGTGCAGCCAGGTGGTAGCGTCCCATTCACCGTCGAGTTCAGGCCCAGCGAGTTCGGCACGCAGACCGCCACGATCGAGGTGACCCTCGCCGAGTTCGACGATACCTTCGTAGTTATTATGGAAGGGACCGGCGCCGCCGAAGCGATCCAGACCGATGTGTTCAGTCAGCTGTCACAGCCTATGGCCGACATTCTCTTGGTCATCGACGATTCCTGCTCGATGCACCCTTATCAGTCCGCGCTGCATGACAACCTCGAGGACTTCATGCAGTTCGCCATTGATCAGAACATCGACTATCACATCGGGATCATCACGACGGATGCGAGAGATAGCCACGGAGGAGGGATTCTTCGCCCCCTCGATGGATCGCGCCCGAGGATAATCACTCCGCGCCTGCCAGATCCGCTTGGAGTGTTCAGGGAGAGCGTCATGGTCGGGACATCCGGTGACTGGATCGAGCGTGGTTTCCGGTCGGCCGAGAAGTTCTTCCAGCCGGAGTACTTGAACGATCCCGACAAGAACGCGGGGTTCCTCCGCGACGAGGCCCATCTCGCGATTGTCTTCATCTCCGACGAGCCGGAGCAGTCAGCCCATAGCGTCGACTACTACCTGAACCTCTTTAGGCAGGTGAAGGGCTTCAGGCGGCCGGAGATGTTCACGGCCTCCTCGATCGTGAGTAACGATTCGAGCTGCGCTATTAACGCGCCGCACTTCAGATATCTGGAGGTCCAGGAGCGAACGGGCGGGGTCTTCTCGTCCATCTGCTCCGACGATTGGGCGGAGGATCTTCGAGATCTCTCTTCGGTGGCCTTCGGCTATCGCTCCCGCTTCAATCTCACCAACTTCCCCGTCGAGGGAACGATCGAGGTCATCGTTCTTCGAGGAGGCACCGATCCCGTGGATGCCCAGTACTGGGAGTACGACACGGAGAACAACGCTATTCAGTTCGATACGCTGGCCATACCCGAGGCCGGTGACGTCATCGAGGTCACTTACGAGGTACAGTGCCTCCCTTGAGCCCCGCGGGCCGCCCAGCGGCCCAAACGCAACCGCCCGTATGAGTAGGAGCTACTAATGCAGAGCTTCCATGGCGCCATTTGTGCATCCGTCATCTTGCTCGCTTCCCTCGCCCCAATCACAAAGGCCCATGCGATCGCGGACGTCGCGGTCATGGAGGTCGATGCCCCCGATCGTCTGTTCTTCAACAGGAACAACGAGGTCAAAGCGAGGATAGCCAACATCGGCACCGCCGCGGCGATGGACTTCGATTATCGCGTGGTTCTCTCAAACACCTCGACGATCAACCTCTATGATACGACGATCCTGGAGGGAGGTCCGATCTCTCTGGCGGAGTCGGCGGAGATCTGGCTCGAGGAGACAGTCAGCATTCCGGATACGATCCCGGGAGGTTCATACTACGTGGGCATTATCCTCGATCCCCATCGAAGCCTCGAGGAAACGAACCGGCTCAATAATGCCATGGCGGCCCCGCATAGGTCCGAGCTGAGGGTGCCGGCAGCCGATCTGCGTATCTCGGAGGTTCGCGTGGGCGCCAAGGGCGCGGCCGGTGAGACGCTGAGGGTCAACTTTACGATGGAGAACCGCGGCAACATGGCCGCGGAGTTTGATTATGGCGTCTACCTTTCGCACAATGAGATCATCAGCAGGCATGATGTCTTGCTCTTCCAGGGCGCCGACTCCCTGGATTCCGACGAGGCGAAGCGGCGAAGCGATTACGTTCTTCTGCCTTCCGGTCTTCCGGCCGGCTGGTACTACGTGGGGGTGATCGCCGATCCCGAGGGTCTCGTCGAGGAGCTCGATTTGAGCGGTAATGTCGGCCGGGCGGCTCTTCCCCTGGAGGTCGAGGAAGCGGATCTTCGTTTCGCTACTTCTTGGCTTCCCGATGCCATAGTGGGCGAGGTGTTTGCCTGGCGGTTCGTGGCCATGGGAGGTCTTGGAGGCTACGAGTTCGAGCTGGTGGGAGGTGAGCTTCCTCCGGGTATGGAACTCGATGAAGTGCAAGGGGAGATCTCGGGCGTTCCGGAAGAACCAGGGGAGTATGCCTTCGTGCTCCAGGTCACGTCGGGAGGCCTTGCCGTGTCCGCCGGCTATGTGCTTCGCGTTGTCAGGCCCTCGATCTCTCTGACGGTCAACACCGAGGCCTTGCCGCCCGCCATTCACCAGGTCGAGTACAGGACGCGGCTTGGTGCCAGTGGAGGCCAGCCGCCCTACAGATGGACCACCTCCTCGTCTCTGCCGGCCGGTCTCGTTCTTGAAGAGGATGGATTGCTTCACGGCGAGCCGACGATCACCGGCTCCTTCTCTCTCGAGCTAAGGGCCAGAGACGATACGGGCCAGTCCTCGCGAAGGACGCTCGAGCTTCGTGTGGTCGATCGTGGCTCTCTTGCGATCATGACCGGCCTCTTGCCGCCGGGCATGGTGGGTCAGGGCTACTCTCCGGTTGGGATGGATGCCATGGGCGCGACCGGTTACGTAACCTGGTCGGTGGTCGACGGCCAGATGCCTCCCGGCATCAGCCTGGAGGCCGAGTCCGGGATTATTCGAGGCATACCGGAGCAGACAGGTCGCTTCTCCTTCAGGATTCGCGCTCGTGACGAGGCCGGGCTTTCCGACATAAACAGCTACACCATCGAGATCATCAGCCAGCCGGTCTCCATCGTCACGCAAGACGTGATGCCCGCCACCGTTGGCGAGGCCTACGAGCAGAGCTTCCAGATTCTCCCTGGGTCCGGTCGAGGGCCATACTCCTTTAGCCTCCTGTCGGGAGTTCTTCCCGCCGGGCTCGTGCTCGATGGAGACGAGGGGATCATCTCCGGCACTCCTCAGGAGGGCAGCGAGGGAGTCTATACATTCGGGCTCGAGGTAATGGACTCCACGGGAGCGACTGGAATCAGGGCTTATGCCCTAGAGGTTCGGTCTGATGCCACCGATGCCGCTCTGGCTATCCAGCCCGAGCCAGAAGGCGGCTGTGAGACCGCTTCTGGCGGGGCGCTCGGCGCATTGTTGCTCATCTCCTTGATGCTGGTTTTTCTGGGCGCTCGGCGCCGGCTTCTTGCGGCGGCCATGGCATTGGCCTTTCTCTTGGCTCCTGGCACGGCCTTCTCGGACGATGCCTGGTCGTACTCGGTGCTCCAGATGCCACAGCTCTACCAGGAGGTGAGCGGCGGAACCCCACTGACGGCGATCAACGGCACATGGGACTCGAACACCAGGATCAGCTTGCCGTTTCAGTTCCAGTTCTACGGCGAGATGTACGATCAGATCACCGTCAGCGTGAACGGTTTGATAGGGTTCGAGCCCTTTACCGGCTCCCACCATTCGAACAGGGCTATCCCCAGCACCTCTCTTCCGACGGGGATGTTGGCCGTATGGTGGGACGATCTGGATGCAAGGCCAGCCGGCGCGGAGATCAGCACCTTGGTGCTCGGCAACGCACCCAACCGGGTCTTCGTCGTTCAATGGAAGAATGTTGCGCGCGGCAGCGGCAGTCAGCTCAACTTCCAGGCTCGACTCTATGAGGGCGCCACGACGATCGAGGTTCATTACGGGTCCTTTACGGGGACCCAGACCAGCTCGGCGTCCGCGGGAATCGAGAACCAGAGCGGGACCGTCGGTGTCGAGGGGCTTTCTTGCACCCCCAGTTGCGGTCAAGGTCAATTCCCCGCAGGGGAAAAGATTGTCTATGCAACCGTGCCCAACCTGGTCGCCATGGACGTGACTGCTCCAGCTACCGTCTGGTCCGGTGTTCCGGCCCAGGTGACCGGGACGGTCGCCAACGTGGGTGGAGAGGACGCGGGACCCTTCGATGTGGCTGCCGCGATCGCCGAGGACCGCGAGGGGATTCTCGATGGTATCGAGGTGGGGCGCACCCGGCTCTCGCAAGGCCTACCGGTCGGGAGCTTCCAGGAAATCTCGATGATCGTCGAGATCCCCGAGGATGTTGAGTCGGATCGGGATTACTGGATCTCCTTGATCCCAAACCCCGATGGCGAGGTCGAAGATGCCGGTGGGGGTGCATCGGAGCCGGTGTCCGTGCGAGTCGGTCCTCCCATGCCCAACCTTCGAGTCATCGAGGTGCTGCCGCGGGACCAGCAGGTATCGCTTGGTGGAGAGGTCGAGATTGCCTATGAGCTTGCCAATAGCGGCAATCGTCCAGCCGACACCTCGTACTGGATAGTTCTTTCTACGAATGACGTGATCACGACGCAGGACCTCATCCTGCATGAAGCTTCGCTGCTCATCGAACCCCGTTCGACCGTGCATCGTGAGACCAGCGTACAGATCCCCGAGGATATCTTGTCCGGTGCCTACTACGTCGGGGTCATCTTGGATCCGGCGGGCGAGGTGTTCGAACCGGATGTAACGGGAAACGCACGCGCTTCCAACGACCCCATCGCCGTGGTGGGAGATGGGATCGTGGTGCTTACCGACTCTCTTCCGCCTGGAAGGGTCGGGCAGCCCTACTCGGCCCGTCTGTTGGCGGCTGGAGGGGAGGGGGGCTATCGCTGGAACGTGGCGAGCGGAGAGCTGCCGCCTGGGCTACGGCTGTCGGAGAACGGTTGGATAGATGGTCGTCCGGAGGTGGCCGGTGAGTTCTCTTGCCAAGTCCTGGTCCGCAGCGGGAGCTTGCTCGAACTGCAGAGCTATAGGATTCATATCGACGAGGATCTGACGCCCCTGACGGTAGTATCGACGGTCCTTCCGGGAGGAGCGGTCGGTTTCGATTACAACTCACGACTGTACGCGACCGGCGGTGAGCCTCCATACACATGGCGTCTCGTGGAGGGCTCGATTCCCCCGCCGGGCCTCACGGTCGCCGAGGACGGCAGGATCTTCGGGATTCCGAGTGAACCTGGAGTCTTCGACCTGGTGGTCGAGGTTTCGGACAGCTCGGGCGAGACCGCAAGCGCGAGCCTGGATATCGAGATCAACATGACGGGGCACCTCCTTATCACCACTACGGATATTCCGCCCGCCGTGCTGGGAGAGACCTACTCCTATACGTTGAGGGCCGCTGGAGGTCGTGAGCCCTACCGCTGGGCGGCGGACGGCGCCGCTCCTCTGCCCGAGGGGCTTTCGCTCGCCGGCAATGGCGAGATCTCGGGCGTCCCCGAGCAGGTGGGGGTATTCGATGTGGTGGCGATGGTCAGGGACGACCGCGGTCATACGAACAGAAACACCTACAGCCTAGTCGTTGGATACAACCAGGGGCTAGCAATCACGACTCAACGTCTTCCTCACGCCACGGGCGGCTGGGAGTACGAGGCGAGCCTGGAGGTCTGGAGCGGAACGGAGCCACTGCATTGGAGCATCATAAGCGGCAACCTTCCGGAAGGTTTGCAGCTCGATGATGAAGAAGGATTGATTCATGGAGTTCCCGTCGATGACGGGGTGGACCGGCATGTTCCGTTCATCGTGCAGGTGGAGGATGCCGTTGGAAGGAGCGCGATGCGCGCCCTTTCAATATCCGTCGGTCCGCCGCCGCCCATACAAAGGCCGGATGGTTGCAGCGTCTCTTCGGGGCGCTCCGGAGCTGGCCTTTTCTTGGTTCTCCTGGTGACCTTGGGGCTCATGGGCACAAGGCGAGCCGGCTGGCCAAGAAGATTTCGTGCTCTCTCGAGAATGCTCGTCGTGACTATTCTACTGGCGCTCTTCGGTTTTGCTTCTGGATGTGGCGGCGGCAATCCCTGCGACAACGTCGTTTGCCCAGCGGGAACGCATTGCTCCGAAGGTGACGGTGAATGCAGGTGCGGGGGGCCTAGCGGAGAGCTTTGCGCCGATGACGAGCTCTGTGATTCGGCAAGCGGAACCTGCATTTCCACTGTAGACCTTTGTGAGGGACAGCTTTGCACCGATGGCTACACCTGTGACCCCGACGACGGGGTCTGCAAGTGCGGAGGTGCGGGCGGCGAGATATGCGGCGATGAGGAGTGGTGCGATCCCGGCAGCGGCCGCTGCGTGGCTCCTGACCCTTGTGCCGGGGTTCTCTGCGCTGGCGAGGAGTTCTGTCACCCCGATACTGGTCAGTGTCGTTGCGGAGCTGGCGAGGGGTGCCCCGTCGGAGAGCGATGCGAGGCTGGCGAGTGCGTCGTGGATCTTTGCTACGGGGTGACCTGCGCCGGAGGAAATGTATGCGATCCCTCCGACGGGACTTGCCGGTGCGGTCGTCCAGGAGGCCCCATCTGCGTGCCGGGAGAGGTCTGCGATCCAGGTGAGCGGGAGTGTGTGCCAGAGGAGTCCTGTGACGGCGTGGTCTGTCCAGGAGGCATGTCATGCGATCCGAACGATGGGATTTGCAAGTGCGGCGGCTCCAACGGAGTTCCGTGCAACGAGGATCAGTATTGCGACCCGGTCGAGCTGGTCTGTATCGGCGGAGATCCTTGTCAGGATGTAGTTTGTACCGCCGGCTCGACATGCGATCCCGAGGACGGCATGTGTCGTTGTGGAGGTCATGGGGGCGAGATCTGCGCCGATGGAGAATGGTGCGTGGATCCCTCTGGCTTGGATCTTCTCTGTAGCCCTTCCTGCTCCCCTGTCTTCCAGGATTGCGAGGACGAGGATATGGCTTGCTACTATGACGAGAGTTCGGATCGTGCTTTTTGCTATTCCGTGGGAACCGCGGCGGAGGGCGCCTTTTGTAACGTCTCCTCGGACTGCGAGCCTGGCTATCATTGCAATGTAGAGGGTTCGGGTCGTAGGTGCCGGCAGCTTTGCGATACGGCAGCCAACTATCCACAGCCCGGCTCCTGCTACATACACAGCTACTGTGACGCGGTCTTCGATCACCGGTCGGAGATTGGTATCTGCATTGGAGTTGGCGGTTGAGTCGGGCCACGAGACCAGGTGGTGTAAGGGTGACTTACTAGTCTTCGGGTTGGCCCGCCCACAACAAGGTTCAGAGCCAGATTCCTCGTCGAAAAAAAGAAGACCTCATCAAGGGTTCAAAGCCAGCCGATGATCCGGCCAGGAGGCAGGAGGAACAGTATGATGTCGATTCACGTGCCCTCTCGTAGTCTTGCGGCAGTAGTGCTCTTGCCGTTGGGACTTGTTTTGTCTCTTGCCGGATGCGATGGCTGCGACGATGACAATGGAGTGCCTATCGATCCGCCTCGAGTGGATAGCTTCTCGGTGGACCCGGCTACGATCGATGCTGGAGAGAGCGCCGAGCTAAGCTGGAGGGTGAGCAACGCCACCTCGATACGAATCTCCGATGAGGGAGGCAACTACCTTGATCTTTCGGATGCCGCCGTGGACGAGGACAGTGTCGAGGTAGCTCCATTGGAGACGACGGTCTTCACCCTAACGGTACAAGGAGAGGGAGAGACCGAGCCAGCATCGGCCCAGGTAACCCTAGAGGTTCTCGAGCCTGATGCCCCCGTTGTCCTGGCCTTCTCGGCTCAGCCGGATGAGATAGTGGCTGGAGAGGAGGTCACTCTTTCTTGGACGACTGCTGGCGGCGATTCGATCTCCATCGTCGATGGAGATGGCAATGCCCTCGAACTGGGCGACCAGGGCCCCGCGGAGGGCACCGTACTCGTCTTTCCCGAAGAGAGCACGGCCTATACTTTGCTCGTCTCTAGTCTTGGAGGCGAAGACGAAGCCCGGGCCGAAGTGAGCGTTTTCCCCGCCCCAATCATTACCGCCTTTTCGGCCGATCCGGACACGCCGGTGCTTCCAGGCACTGACGTAACCCTGGAGTGGGCGACCGAAAATGCTTTCTCTGTCACCGTATTGCTCGATGGTGAGGTCGTTCATGAAACCGACGTCGATCTCGACGGTTCATTGGAGCTTGTCGCGGAGCGTCTCACGGAGGTGACGCTGGTTGCCTCGGGACACCTGGACACGGAAGACAGCGCTTCGCTGACCATACCCGTTATTCCCGTAATCGAGGATTTCTCGGCTGATGCCACCCTCGTTCGTCAGGGGGACCCCGTCACCTTCTCTTGGGTGACGAGAGGAGCGGTGCTAGTGCGTATCGACGGCCCGGGAGGAACGGTTCACGAGGCCGTGGGAGAGGATGTGGACACGGGCACGTACACGGCACAAATCAGTACTGGGGGCGTTTTTACGCTCACGGCCAAGAGTGGAACGCTCGATGATGTCGCCGCTGTCTCAATAGAGCTCACCGATGCTCCCAGGATTCATCAGTTTGAGGTCTCTCCCGAGGTGATCACGGAAGGCCAGGATGTGACGATTTCCTGGTTCGTTCAAGCAGCTTCTTCCTTGTCGTTGACAGTGAGCGGACTAGGACAGATAAGCCTAGCCGGCACCAACATCGAGAACGACCAGCTGACTTTGACTCTATCGGAGCCTGGTGAGGCCGTCGCCACTCTTACCGCGACCAACGCCTCTGGTGAGATGGAAGCCCAGGCCACTGTAGAGGTTCTGGCTGTACCGACGATTG
>SKWY01000059.1 GCA_007128675.1 Deltaproteobacteria bacterium
GCCGAGAGCTACCTCATCGCTCCACTGGCTCCTCTCGAGGACCTGGACATGTCTCCCATCGGCGATGCCCTAAACAAGGAAGAACTCGATCTTGACCTGGGCTTTCCTGGAATCGACGAGGACTTCTTCGGCAATACTCGGCAGCAACCAACCTACGGAGCGATCGCGGCGGAAAGCGGCTGACTGACCTGAATCCGGGTAGCCACGCTCCGTCTACTGCGGCTGCCGATGCACCTGCATCTGCGCTGCTTGCGTCCTTACCCTCCTCCCCGTTGGGTTTGGAACGGGCACCCAACGAGAGCGGTCAGCCCAGCATATTCACGAGACACCGTCACGAGGGCGCGGTGGTGACCGTAGATCCGGCACTCACGGACCAAAGCCCGACGCAGGCTCGCCTCTCTATGCAGCAGATTGACCCCGAGAGCGTTGGCGCATCCCCCCGCTTAGCGAGCCGAGTCCGCCCAAAACAATGGCGGGCCAGCCAAGTGTAAGCGCCACGCCGAGAACGTTCCTGGTAATATGGAGATACTTCAATTCCAAGTTGAAGCCGAGCTCTTCTAGTTCTGTAGGGTCCGGAAGGGAGGCGGCGGCGGCGTGAAAATGAACGCTGCGAGCGTGCCATTCGTAGGCCCCAATACCCATCATCAGTAGGCCCGCGCAAAGCGTGAGGATCCCAAGTATCAACAACAACCTGCCGCGATCTGAAATGACGAACGAGATCGCTGTCGCCAATGCAAGGATGTTCGCCAGAACTGCGACTAGAAGAATGCGCACCATTGCCGGCCCACCCTCAGTCAAAAAGCTATTGAGTCCTTGAACGAATTCACTCATGTGCCACCTCTTCATCGAGAAGCGAGACTTACCAATCCTAGGAGAGCTGGCGTTGGTTGGCGCATGTCATACCGTGCAGCAGCTCTCTTCATGCCTCTGAAAACCTCAGCCGGCCGCCAACCCTTCCGAAAACGCCTGCGACCGGCTGTTGCGAAAGTACCGATCGATGTATGGCGAGAAGAAAAGAGCTGCTCCAAAACCCATGTAGACCAATCCAAACGGCAGCCCCATGAGGACATAGGCTCCCCCCCGTACAGTGGACGGAGTATTCCAATGAACTGGAGCACGACCATAGTTGAGTAGCCGAGTCCCCCGATAGCCGATAGAGCCCCGAACACCCAGCGGGCCCACATGGCTCTCCGATAAAGGAATATGCAGAGCGTCACTGCAAGGACAATCCGGACTATCGCGCTTCCCCACGAGGCGTTGCTGGCACCCGCAGCAAGGAGGTTGCTCAGAACAGCCTCTACGCAGTGGCCTAGAGTAAACACAATGATCAAGAGAACAAACCGGCGACCTCTATCCACATCTTCGGGAAGGATGTCTTGGTCTTTTTTCATGTCGATTCCTGACGCCGTCTTGCGCACACTCATTGAGTGTGCAGATCCTTAGATTCGACCGTGAAGTCTGCTCTCTTCAGGAAATTCGATCAAGCAAAGAGTGAAGAGGGAAAGCAGCCTTGGCAGATGAGGCCTCGGAAAAACCTATCTCAAGGAGCCCTTTCACGAATGCAGGCTATACATGTCCTGGGTGTCCGTCCTGCCCCTAGTGCCCGTGACCTGCCCCCTTTCTTCGGACCACCCATTACTAGAGAATGGCCTCTCGAGGCTGGGTTGAGGTGGACAGGTAGTTGCTTCGATACTCTATCGGGGTGAGATATCCAAGGCTCGAGTGGGGACGAACTTCATTGTAGTGCCGTCGCCAGTTCTCGATGATGGTGACAGCCTCTTGCCTGTTGCGAAACCACTCGAGGTTCAGGCATTCGTCTCGGAAACGCCCATTGAAGCTCTCATCGGTGGCATTCTGCCAAGGTTTCCCTGGCGCTATGAAGGCAGTGTCGACTCCCTGTTCATCAAGGGCCTTCAGAATTGCCATCGAGACGAACTCTGGGCCATTGTCGGAGCGAAGATACTTCGGCGCGCCGTGAAGGCTGATGAGCCTCGAGATTTCGTCGATGACCCCCCTTGAGCGAATGCTAGCGCCGACATCGATGGAGAGGCATTCCCGCGTCCATTCGTCGACGACTGTGAGGCATTTGATGCGTTGTCCGTTGGCGCAGTAGTCGAAGATGAAATCGTATGCCCAGACATGGTTAGGTCCACTTGCGGGGAGTGGTCGTGGTCGAGAGGCTGCTACACGACGTCGCCGCCGCTTTCGGGGCACCTGAAGGCCTGCGGCACGCCAAAGCCGATGTGCTCTCTTCACGCTCATTTGGAACCCCTTGCGTCGAAGAAAGATCAGGATGCGTCGGTAGCCATACCTCGGGTACTGCGCCGAGAGCTCCCGCATCGCGGCCATCACTGGCGCGTCCTTGGCTATGCGTCTCGAGACGTAGGAGATTGAAGACCTTGCAACTCGAAGCAGCGCGCACGCTCGCCGGCAGGACAGCCCGCGCTCTTGCGCGAACTCGACGCCCTTTCTGCGCACGGACGCGCTCACCATTTTTTTGCGACGATCTCCTTGAGGACATCGACCTCCAGATCTCGGTCCGCTAGTAACTTCTTCAGGCGGCCGTTTTCAGCCTCGAGGGCCTTGAGTCGCTTGGTATCCGCCACGTCCATACCGCCGAATCTGCGCCGCCATGTGTAGAGCGTCTGCTCGCTTACACCATGTTTCTTCGCGGCGTCGGCGACAGACGTTTTGTCGGCCTCGCGCAGGATCTTGACCATCTGCTCTTCAGTGAACCGGCTCTTTCGCATCGTCTCTCCGGGGGTCCAGAGAGGCATCTTCTCACGTTTGCCGTGGTCCGAGGATCGGGGGGCAGGTCACCC
>SKWY01000444.1 GCA_007128675.1 Deltaproteobacteria bacterium
CCGGTTGGTCGGTCTTCACCGTGAAGTCGCCGATGTCCACGTCCACCTGGAGATTGCCGGGAAAGCTGACTTTCATTTGCACGGGAAACGACTCCTTTTTGAATCAACGCGAGCGGACACGAGGATGGCGCTGCCACACCAGTCCAGTCGAAACTCTTGGTTCTGTACGAGTATATCGAGACTAGGCGCCTATTGTATGACCTCCGCGGCCGACCGAGGCGACAGCTTGCTCATGCCTGTTCGCCCAACGCAAAGCGCCTCGAATCTCGGAAGTCTCGTCATTCAGGCTAGGGAATGGCGTGACGATATGCATGTAGGCATTGACTCGCAACAAACCTAGTCCCCGGAGAAGCTCATCGTCAACCACTCTGCCCGTGGGTATCCTTGAAACCACCGACACGATGTGGACGATTGCGTGAGGAGGCGCGTCCTTCCAATCCTTGCAGCACCAGATCCCCAAGGCAATGTCAGGCAATTGAACTCCAAGCGCTTCGCCAGCTTCACTATCTGGTACCGCTGGACAGCGGCCCGAGCATCGACGGTGTAGTCGAGGTTTCGAGCATAAATGAGACCTCCCGTGGCGGAAGTCTCGCCCCACGCGCTGAAGCAGGAGCAGTGCCAGTCGCTCAAGGTGTTACTAACCATAAGATCCTCAACCGTGATCTCTCGTCTTCCCCCGCTTCCTTCTTCTAGAAAAGCGCTTTCTAGAATCAGCGCCTCAGGCGGGCAATGGTCGCGCATGCCGGCGAGCAGGGCTTCCATCCATTCTAGCTCGGCATCACCGTAGTCGCTAGGCGCCACCACCTCGTTGCGAATCGCCTCATAGTCCATACCCGATGCGGACACGGCAAGCTCGAGCACGAAGCTCTCGATCAGCTCCGTGATGTGTCCGCACGCGAGTGCGCCTTCCGCATAGGCGGGCGCTTTGTTCCTCGATGACGGCGTACACCCCAACGACGCGGGGCACACAGTCATGGCCGAAGGCTTACTGGCCTTCTGGGACGCACAGGAGCCCGCCTCCTGACATCGGTGTTCTGAAACTCGGAATATCTCTCTGGCGCGTTCGTCGATAGGCGCGACCGCCTCGCCTAGCTGGCCATTTCGCCTGTCCGAGGCATGAGATAGCGAGTATGTTGTCATCCTTCATCAAATAGGCTAACGAAACAAGGATTGAGACATTCTTTGTCAAGCTAGCCTCATCGGAGTGTCCATGTTACCGGGAACCAATACCAGACTTCGCTCTCTTGAGAGAGACGACCTCGATCGCTGTCATAGCTGGCTCGGCGATCCCGACGTTAGACGCTACCTTCTCATGTACTTGCCACTCTCGCGCGCCCAAGAAGAAGCTTGGCTCGACTCGCTTCGAGAGAGGATCAACAGCGGCAAAGAAGTGTTGTTCGCGATCGAGACCCAACAGGGAGAGCACATCGGCAATATCGGCTTTCACGGTATCGACTGGAAGAATCGCAGCGCCGAGTTGGGGATCATGATTGGCGAGAAGAGTCGTTGGGGGCAGGGCTACGGCACCGATGCCATACGGACGATGCTGCGCTTGGGCTTTGAAGAAATGAACCTCCACCGCATCTCCCTCAACGTCGACGTCGACAACAAACGAGCCATCGCCTGTTACGAGAAGTGCGGCTTACGTCACGACGGCACGATTCGAGATGCAATCTTCAAGAAAGGTCGCTTCATCGATCAGAAGCTGATGAGCATCTTGAGCTCCGATCCGAATCCAGAATCATAAAGCCACTCTTCGTTCCGTATCCTCGAATAACCATGCGTAGCTTTTGTCCGCCCTGTTTCACAACATCACTGCCCAATAGTAACTCTTCGTCCACCTCAACTTCGACGAGCCCCATCAGCGCTGATCCAGACCTCGGCAACATCGGTGGAATCTAATCTCGTTGGCTGCGGGGACGACAAATCGAGGTCGACGAGAATTGCATCTGCGTGATTCCGAAGGACAGCTTCAGGACGGTCGCTCAGAAAACCAAGAGAATACGCAACGCCGAATTTCGGCTGGAGTCGCTGTCGCCTCCATGAAGTCAAGCACGGCGGGCCGAGGGAGACATTCCCAGGTTCGCTTTGACGACCGGCGGATCCGATGCACTCGAGTGCCTGCTCCTCAAGATCGGCCTTGATGAATCCGAGTTCACCCCGGAGACGGGAGCGAAGTGAAAACGCGCCCTCGCCTACCTCCAGGCGGAGTATGCCGTTCTGAAGGAGCAACTCGCCCTGCGCTTTCTCCCGTTCCCCACCCCGAATCGGCCGGCAGAGAGCACCGCACTCGCATCCGCGCGCCCAACCCCGACCAACAGCGAGAAACGGAGAGCCACGACCCGGTCGCGCCCACCACCCGCAACGCGTCTGGCACCGAGGGCATCAGGATTCGTTCTCCCAGAAACGAAATTCAAAGAACAAGAGAAGTGGATCATCCTGCCGAATGAGAACGAATTCTTCTTTGCGCAAAACGCCGATGCTCGAAGAGCAACCGGAAAGACTCGGCCACTCTCTAGGCTCGACCAGAACGAGTTGATGGGTCTCGGTCTGTACTTGCTGCCCTTGCGCATCAAGGCGCAAAGAGCCAGCCCCCGACTGCACAACGAGACCGGCTGCCGCTCGTTCATAGGAAATCCCCATGTCGGAGAGAATCTCGGGGAATTCTCCGAATGCCCAAACGATACTCTCGTCTCGCGAGACCGTGAGCCCCACGGCGCCATTTGCATGGCGCCATGCTCGGATGATATCGCCCGCTCGAGTCAGTCCAAGTAGCGTCTTTGGCACGAGCGCGCGCTCGGCAACCTCGGCTGGGGA
>SKWY01000503.1 GCA_007128675.1 Deltaproteobacteria bacterium
ACAGATCTTCACGCCAAGCGCTGAAGCGCAGCGACAAGCCTATCGACAACATGATCAAGGGGGTGGTCAAGTTTCCAACGCTCTCGATGACCCTGGCCAGCCATGTTGGTAGGTCGACGTCAGTAAACAGGATTCCCAGGATTAGCCCCCAGATCGGGGGCAACCGCACCAACTGACGTAGCATGTCGACGCCGCTAACCAGCTTCTTGCCCCCAAGGTGGCTTGCCACCAAGAGCAGCACGGTGTTAATGACTAGGCTGGCACCGAGAAGGTCGTAGAAGATGGCCAGTGTCAACCCGGACTGTCCGTAGAACCCTTGCACTATTGGGTAGCCGAAGAATGTAGTGTTGCCGCATAGCGTCACGATGATGAGGGCGCCGGCTTTCGGCCCAGGCATTCTCATGAGCTTCGTTATGAGCAGACCGGCGGCGATTCCAACAAGAAGGTATACCCAGGCCACCATTGGCATCATCAGCATGGACCAGGCAAGGTTGGCCTTGTTCAAGGCTAGGAAGATCAAGGGCGGTAGGGTTAGGTAGAAGACCACCTTGCTCAGATCGCTGGCCAGCTCCGGACGCACCAGTCCCGTGCGGCGCATCAGGTAGCCCGCCGTAACCATCAGACCTAGTAGCGACATCAGCTCGGTCATGCCGTGAGGCAGCTCCTTGTTCGAGCCGGAACAGATAGGACTTGAAAGCAGCTTGCAATAACATGGAACTCGATGCAGCAGTACTTTCAGCTTCTCGTCTCGAGCATCGTGTTGGCCATGGCGTTTGCCTCGATGCCCGGATGCGCCAATAGAGCCGCGGCATTGGCGCGAGAACCCGCTGATCCGGAGGCGGTGGCGGAGGCCATTGCCGCTCGGGATTACTCGCGAAGGCCATATGCAAGCAGCAGGGCATATCGTCATTACGCTCGCGGGATGCTCGATATGCATGAAGGTCGATTGAGCCGAGCAAAGAAGGAGTTTCGAGAGGCACTTCTCTATGACCGCGACTCGTCGGAGATCAGAATCGCGCTCTTGGAGGTACAGCTTCGGCTCGGCAAGAAGGACTTGGCCGTGGATGGAGCAGAGGCCCTCTTGGCTGATGAGCCGGAGCATCGTCGGGCGCTGCTTCTCGTTGCTCTTTTTGCTTCGGACAATGACGGGGCCGAAGTTGCCATCCAGGCTTTGAAGGGGCTGTTGGATGCGCCCTCGTCCTCTCTGGAAGAGTACTTTCGGCTCTCCAGGTTGTTGGTGGAGCAGGCAGGTGACACCAATGCGCTTGTCATCTACCGCGTCCTCGGCTGGGTGAACTCACTAGAGGCGTCTCACTGGACCCAGCTTGCAAGCATGCTCGAGACGAATGGATTGAAAGATGAAGCAAGGGTCGCCTGGGAGAATGCCATCGAAGCGAATGACGGGGATGCCGCTCTATATGACTCCCTTGGGAGGATCTGTGACGCGTTGAAGGATGTCGAGTGTTCAATCAAGGCGTATAGGCGGGCGATTGCTCTTGGTGGCGCGACCTCTGGCAGCTATCTCGAGCTTGCCAGTGTTTTGGGACGCGCGGGAAAGCTGGAGGAGGCTTTGCGTGTGGAAGAGGAGGCGATCGCTCTACTAGATCCTGCCCAGCCGGAAACCTGGGTCGAGGCGGCCTTTGCGGCTGTGGCAAGACGAGACTTGGATACGGCTCTTGCTCGCTTCGATGAGGCGCTCCGCCTCGATTCCGAGCATATGCAGGCACACCTCTTTCGGGGTTTCGTACTGGGCGAGCTAGGTCGATGGCAAAAGGCCGCCGACTCGATGCGTTCGGTATGTCGAAATACAGCTTATTATTTCGAGGCCCGTCTTCACCTCGGGATCTTTCTTTCCCGGGCCGGAGAGCATGAGGAGGCGCTAGAAATCCTCTCGGCTCTCCTTGGTGGCCGGCCCGAGGACCCTCGCCTCGTCGTTGCCCTTGCTTCGGCGGAGGCAAGAGCCGGAAAGGAAGAGGAGGGGATCGGCCGACTCATGGAGGGGATCGCCGCCTCTCCGGGGGAAGCCTTGCTGGTGGAGGAGGTATCTCGCATTCACACGCGAGCCGGTCGTCTCGAAGAGGCGGCTGACGCGCTCGCCGAGGCGGTGCGAACTCGTCCGCTAGATGCTCGCCTTCGGTACTCGTATGGAGTTGCTCTCGAGGAGCTGGGCAGAACCGAGGAAGCAGTTGCGGAGATGAAGAAGATTCTCGAGTTCAGGCCGGAGCATGTCGATGCCCTCAACTTCATCGGGTACGTGTGGGCCGATCGTGGTGTTCGTTTGGAGGAGGCCGAGAACCTGCTTAGGTTGGCTCTATCATTGGATCGGAACAACGCCTACGTGATGGACTCTCTTGGCTGGGTTCTTTTCAGAAAAGGAAAGATCGACGAAGCTTTGCCCAAGCTGGAGCGGGCCGCTAGCCTGCTCGATGATCAACCAATCGTATGGGAGCATTTGGGTGATGCGTATGCGGCCGCCGGCCGATCGGAAGACGCCAAGGCTTCGTACGAGAAGGCCCTGGAGTTGCTGGACGAGCTCGAGAGAGACCAAGACGAGCCAAGAGACCGATTGCTCGAGAAGTTGAAGGAACTCGAGTAGGGACCTCATGAGGGGCCTCTCGCCTCTCATGTGGGTCGAATCAATCCTCGGTCAGGTCTATGGTCAAGAGGAGTTCTCCGTCGGGCTCCATCGTGAAGGATACCTCCCGACGTACGTTCAAGTCGGGGTTGTGGGCCTCGATCGTATGGTTGCCCGCGGGCACTCTAAATGGTGCCATCGGGGTCGTGCCCAGATGTCGGCCGCCCATGTGAATCTCCG
>SKWY01000260.1 GCA_007128675.1 Deltaproteobacteria bacterium
CACAGATACTATGATGGTGATGAGTCGGCGCTGTCTAGCTCGACCCCAGTCGTAGGCAGAGAGATTGAATTCAGGGTGAACGAGCAACATGGCGTCGTGCCCGGGACCCTATCGGTTCAGTCCGCTGTAACGGATGAGAACGGAGAGGCGGAAGTAGTATTTACCGCTCCCGATCCCGACTTGGTGGATGAAGCACGCATGAGGGTCTTCGCGGCTACCGTGACGGCCAGCTGCCGCGAGACGAGAGCGAAGGACACCGTTTATGTGCGCCTCGAGGATTCCCGTGGCGGGGGCAAGTTGATGGTGGAGCCTTCCGTCGATGGCCTTCTTGGCACTGCATATGGCGGATCGCGCGCCATAGTTCCTCCAGACGGTCGTTTCCCCGCGATGATTCGAGCGGCGCTCGAGAACGAGGATTTGGAGCCGCTTGCCAATACGGAGGTGACGGTTGAAATAGCAAATGCCGCACCTGTCGGCCTACTCAGATCGTCCGGTGGAGAGGAAGGAGTAAGGCTAGATGTGGTCTCCGATGGAAGAGGAATGGTCGAGCTGCAGTACTTCTTCGCCTCGGATTCGGTTCCAGAGGAGCCAACCGTGGAGATCATTCGCATCACATCGGAAGAGCTCAGAGACACACTGGAAGCGCGGGTATCCATCGGTCTGAACCTTGTCATCGATGATGTCGAGAGCGCATACGAGGGCCGAGGTGTGGTCAGCGCGGGCGAGCAAATCCCGCTTCGCGTGCGCGTCAAGGACAGGTGGAACCCGAACATCGACTTGAGTCAGATAATAAACTATTGGGGCTTTGGGAGTGGAACGGGCGACACCCGGCTCTATGTAAGGCTCGAGATAGAGAACATCTCTTCCATCCCAGAGTATGTGCTGGATCAGCTTCGGCAAGAGTTCCATCCCGAGCAGCCATTCGACGAGCTCGTGGAGGTCATCTCGTCGAGAAGGCTGGAGCGGAGCAACTTGTTATGGGTTCCCGACGCTTCATTGCGTCCATACAGGGGGTATCCGAGGGTTCGTCCCGTCGGTAAAGGTAATCACTATTACGAGGCGCGAGTGTCCCTGGTGGATCATCATGGAGACCTCGTGCTCGAGTCCGATTATCCCGCCGTCAAGGGTTTCTTCAATATTCAAACGGATATGCCCGCGGATGCAATCTATATGTACTTCGTAAACAATCCGTTGCGACCGCAAACCGAGGCGGCCGAGTATTATTCTATTGCGCTCAACTTGCTGGGAATGGGAAGCCTGGTATCGGTTGTCGATGCACTCGACGCCATAAATCGAGGCGATACGAACGCGTTGTTCGAGATCATGTTCTCCGAGATCAGAGGTTATCTAGTCGGCCAAGCCAAAAAGATGTCTCCTGATTTCAAGACAATCATGACTCGATACAGCCGGTTGATGCTTGCCGACCAAATCGCCAAGCAGATACAAGACAGCATAGAGCTTCGCACGGAGCATGTAGAGCAAAGGCTCCTCGCGCACCTCGATAAGGCTTATGAAGACGATGATGCCGTGCTGCGTGTATTCGAAACACGGAATGATCCCGCTTTTCCGGATGTGCCTATCTATCCGGATCGGCTCCATTATGATGATAGGACCGGTATCGCTTCGCTCGAGTCCGGTGGCCGGTATCTGTTCTTGATGCCTTCCAGTAGACGCCACGCCTCGCCTGAAAGCAGAACGATGTTGCTGCGTGCTCTAGCCCCGTTTTTCGAGGGTAGGCACGTGGTGCTGGACGAGCTGCGGCGAAAAGAGGCGAGGTCCGTTGAAGACCAGGTTCACGTGCCATTTACAGTAACGGTTGATCTCGACCACAATGAGCACCGATTGGCCAAAAGACATATTATCGAAGTCTTGGAAGGTGCGGGCATCGATAGTCTTGATCTGCCCGTCGAGCTCGATGAGCTTGGGGCACCAGAATTGGTTCGCGCCGTCGGAGAGGCTCTCGTTTCAGGGGGGACCCACCAGTTAGAGGATGAGGTCCTCCTGCTCATCAAAAAGGAACGAGAAACTCTTCTCTACCCACTGCCGCCGGATCTGATTGAGTCTCCGTGCCTCGCGGAGCTTTGGCGCAAAGGAAGGCCCGTGGCCCGTTTGTCCCTTCTGGATGCACAGGGTCTGGAGGTTGCGGCCGTAAGGCAGACCCTGAATGAAGGGCTCTTCGTTGATGGATGGGAGGCTTGTGCCTCCGCAGGCGACACGGGGGCCGGCAGGCAAGAGGTAAGCCAGGGGCCGCGAAAAGGGGGGCTAATCGTGATTGGGGCGGGGCTCGGGGCGGAGAGAAGAGCGGATCGCAGAGGGGACAAAATGGCCCCAAGAACTCTCGAGCTGGAGGTGCCGCTCACTTTGGAGCAGGCGCACCGAGTGGAGCAGGCAAGCTTGACGCTCGAATCGGACTTTGCCGATGCCATGGTGTCGGGTCAAGATGCTTCATCTATCAGAGAGGCGTCCGTGCCGATGGCGAGCGCAAGGCTTGCAAAGGAGATTGGTGGGCTGCTCGAGGAGCGAGAGCATCAGTCGGCCGCCAGCCCTGCCGGAAGCTCGATGGAAGGTATGCGCGCAAGGCCCCTTCAAGATGGAAGAGAAGGCTTCCAGAACGAGCATCGGATGTTCGCGCTCGCCTCTCCCGGCCTGCTCTGGCTGCTCGACGCGGGTCTGCTGCAGGATGAGAGATCCTGGGCCGGTCCTGCCTTGGTCGGTAGTTTGGGGTACTTTTTGAATGAAAGCATTAGTTTCGAATTCAATATCAAGGGAGGATATAACCCTGTGGATCATCATGGCAGCGTGAGCCA
>SKWY01000371.1 GCA_007128675.1 Deltaproteobacteria bacterium
ATGGAGCCGCCCTTCGATGAGGCGGTGCGTCAAGCCCTGGGGGCAAGGGAGCTGGACGACTCGTTGATGGAGCCGCCCTTCGATGAGGCGGTGCGTCAAGCCCTGGGGGCAAGGGAGCTAGACGACTCGTTGATGGAGCCGCCCTTCGATGAGGCGGTGCGTCAAGCCCTGGGGGCAAGGGAGCTGGACGACTCGTTGATGGAGCCGCCTTTCGATGAGGCGGTGCGTCAAGCCCTGGGGGCAAGGGAGCTGGATGACTCGTTGATGGAGCCGCCTTTCGATGAGGCGGTGCGTCAAGCCCTGGGGGCAAGGGAGCTGGATGATTCGTTGATGGAGCCGCCTTTCGATGATGCCGGGCGCCACGCCACGCCGGCAGGCGAGAGAGCGGGGTCCTCATACGCCTTGCGGCCCATACATGAGAAGGGAAAAGCGTCTGGTATAGAGAGGGAGGGTAAGGCTCTCGAGAGGCGCTCGATTGACGATGTCGACCTATCGCGTATCCCGGCCGCGCGAAGCGTGGTTCATCTTCCGAAGGCGGGATCCACGGTTCGGAGCAATACTCTCGGACTGTCGGGTGAGACCGCTCCAGGAAACGTAGTGACCGTCAACGGTAAGGATGTGGATGTCGATGCGTACGGAAGGTTCTTCGCGGTAGTGGAGCTGCCGCGGGGCGCATCCACGGTACGGGTCGAGTTCACAGATCCCATGGGCAACCAAGCCAGGGTAAGCCGAGATCTGGTGAGCGAGCCCGACGGTTTCTTCATGCTGGCGATGGCCGACACACATATTGGCCCCACTGGCGCCGAGCTTTCTGGGGTGAGCGAGCGAACTCGAGTGGCTCTGGGCCCCGCATACCTGCACGGCAGAGGCGTCGCCTATGCCAAGGGCTCATGGCACCGTGAGGACGGGTTATTCTCCGATCTTGGTTTGACCTTGCATCTCGACTCCGCAAAGGAGCGAGAGGCTAGTTACTTCGCCGATCTGGTCTCACCGGGAAGGCATTATCCCGTCTACGGCGATTCGAGCGAGCAGGTCCAGGACGTCGTGGCAATGGGCCCCCTCTATGTTTCCGCCAGGGCTGATGCCAACGAGCTTCGAATCGGCAGCTTCCAGACAGATCCAGGAGTAGGCGGTCTGTTCCGTTTCCGTAGATCCTTCTATGGAACGCGATTGAAGGTCGAGCAGCCCCATTTCGATGGCGCACTGCAGACCCGAGGCGAGGCATTCGTCGCAAGCGATCCGGCCGGCATTCGTCCAGGTCACGTGGTTCTTCAGGGCACCGGCGGCTCATTGTATTTCATGCGTCACAGAGATCTCGTGGAGGGTAGCGAGAGGGTAAGGGTCGTCGTCAGAGATCGTGATACAGGCATCGAGATCACCTCTCGGCCACTGAGCAGAAACCTCGACTACGTCGTACGCCACCGCGAAGGCCACTTGATGCTCATGTCTCCCTTGCCTTCCGTCGTGGAGGCAGGGTGGATGGCCGGTATGAACCTGTCGAGCACCCTGGATGGCAACCCTGTCTTCCTGGTCATCGACTACGAGTATGTGGCGGCACCCGGCGAGGACGGGTTGGCGGCAGGGGCATACGTCTCCGAGACCTTGTTCGATTGGCTCACCTTGGGAGGTGGAGCCCTGACTCAAGACGATGGCGGCACAGCCGACCCCTATCGACTTTGGGGCCTCTTTTTGGAGGCCAGACCAATGACGACGACCTATCTTCGAGCGGAGATGGCCCGAAGCAGGGGCGCGGATGTTGGTGGCTTCTACTCAGCCGACGGCGGGCTCTCCTTCGCCTCGCTCATTCCCGACTGCATCGGGCACAACCGCCAGTCGCCGCTCTGCCGTGATGGTGGGGCTGCATACAAGCTGGAGGCTGGAGCTACTCTCGGCGAGCTGCTCGGACGAGACGAAGAGATAGCTCGCATGGAGGCTCACCTGCAGTATCAAGATCGGGGCTTCTATGGAGCACAGCATCTTCTGGACCATGGGCAACGTCGAGTGGGTACCAACCTGTCTTGGGATGCCACTGACAAGGACACCTTCTTGCTCAGGTTGGATCGGGTGGCGAGCGATGTTCCTCTGGGGGAACTTGCCGATGACCTCGAAGATAGTCGGGAGGTAGTCCGCGGCTACGGAGGTCTTCGCTACAGAAGGAGCGAAGAGCAATTCCAGATCGCCGGCGAATGGCTGTACGGGCGTGTTCGTGATCCCGCCATGGACGAAGGAGAGGGGATCCTACAAACGCACAGGCTTGCTTTCGGGGGAGAGTATCATGCAACCGAGAACCTGGATCTCGTGCTCGAGCAAGACCTCGTTCTAGGCGGCGACCGGCGCCTCTTCGAGGTCTGGAATGACAGACTCTCCACGACGTTCGGGGCAAGATGGCTCCTTACCGATTCTCTGAGGCTTTCCGCTCTAGGAAGCGTTCGATGGAACGGCGAGAACTCTGCTCTCGTGGGGCTGCAGGCAAGAGCGGGTGAGGCAGGCAGCGTCTACGCTCGCCAACGGATCACGCGGCAGAGAGGCGGGTCTGGCTGGCGTAGTCAATCCATCCTGGGAGGTGAGCAGCAGATCCTCGGCGGGCTACGCTCCTATGGAGAGTATCAGCTCGAAGGCGGTATGAGCGGCTCTCGCGGCAGGGCGTTGCTGGGCATGAGCAACCGCTGGGAGATTCAGGAGGGAATGACGCTGGGCCTCTCGTATGAGCGAGCCCAGGTTCTTGGTGATCCCGGTCTTGGTCCCCTTGTCCCAGGTGCCACCGTGGATCCTCTCTCCGATCGGACATCTACTAGTGGTCGC
>SKWY01000312.1 GCA_007128675.1 Deltaproteobacteria bacterium
AGGTTAGCGCACGAATCGCCAAGCTAGAAGGGCCTATAGTCCGACGCGCCCAATATGCATGAGGCTCGACTGGGAGCACGAGGCTCCTCGACGTTCATTCGAGCAGAAGGAGTGCATGTTTCCTCGAGGGCGAACTGGGTGGAGGCCTAGCCCGACCCCCATCGCGAGAATAGGTCCGGGGCCCTTCGAGATGGGTGCACCGCCGCCGCCGAACCCAAGAGACTAGTCTTTGGAGGCAGGGTGGGCTCTCCGGAAGGTCGCCTCCATTGGACAAAACGAACTGTTCCGGCCGAAAAGTGGACCAACTTGGAAAGGGAGTTTACGGTCTACTTTGGGAGCGCAGGTAGCACCATCACTATCGAGCGGAGACAGGACGATGCTGCATGAGCATGATGGGGCCAGCCCGGCCCAGGATTCCGTGACAAGAGAAGATCGACGCCGGTTTCCTCGGATGCCACTCAATCATCCCGTCGTCTGTCTTGCCGACGGTGAGCGCATAGTTGCGCGCGTTCGTTCGATTAGTGGCGATGGCATGTTGCTCGAGACCGAACACGCCTTCGGGCGTGGTGCCGTCTTCGAGGTTCGCATCGGCCCCCCGCTTACCGGGAATCGTATGTTCAGGGCCGAGGTATCGGTGGTGCGAGTGGATGCCGTGGAGGCAAGCCGGTCCGAGCCTGTCGTCCACGGAGTGGCTGTTCGAATTTCGAGGCTGCTCACGCCGTTGGAATAGAACGGCTCCAAAGTTCCTAGGAACAGGCGATTTGCGGAAAGAATGGCTCTGCCCAGGCTGTTTTGAGAAAAAGGCGTGCTTTACAGTCAATCGTCACCATGGCTACATAAGCATCGCTCGCTAGATGTGATCGCTCGTTCCAGGTGGTCTCGTGCGATCCAGACTGGTGGTAAGCGGAGAACTCGAGGGAGTTGAGTAAATGGGTAAGTCCCGCGCCATTCAAGTGGACAATCAAGGAGATCTCTTCGGACCGAAGAGCAAGAGGCCAAAGTTGGTTGCGGTGCTAGATGGCGAGCCGAACGGCGAGCCTTCCAAGACGGCGGCCCCCAGGGGCTCGAGCAAGAGATCTCGGAGCAAGAAGCCCGCGAAGCGCCGCAGCGCTCAAGATCTGGCTTCCAGGCAGCGAGAGATAAGCGTAAGCGAGTTCTTCACGAAGAACCGCCATCTTCTCGGTTTCGACAGCCCCGGTCGCGCTCTTCTAACGGCCGTGAAGGAGGCGGTCGACAATGCATTGGATGCTTGCGAGGATGCCGGGGTTGCCCCCGATCTCCTCATCGAGATTCACGAGGTCGCGGAGAACCGCTACCGTGTAGCAGTAGAGGACAATGGTCCGGGCATTGTCAGGGCCCAGGTGCCTCGTATCTTCGGCAAGCTGCTCTATGGCTCCAAGTTTCACTCGATGAAGCAGTCACGTGGGCAGCAAGGCATAGGCATCAGCGCCGCTGGCATGTATGGCCAGCTGACAACGGGCAAGCCCGTAGTCATTCATTCTCGGACGAGTCCCCGCAAACCGGCTCACTACTTCGAGCTGGTTCTGGATACGACCAAGAACCAGCCGAAGATACTGGTGGACCGCGAAGAGGAGTGGGAGGGCAAGTCCCATGGAACACGGGTGGAGATCGAGCTCGAGGGAACTTATCGTCGTGGCACGAGATCGGTCGATTCCTACATAGCCCTTACGGCCATGGCCAACCCCCACGCGGACATTCGCTATCATCCTCCCAAGGACGAGCCCATTCACTACGAGCGTGCCACTACCGACATGCCGATAGAGCCTAGCGAGATTCGGCCCCATCCATATGGGGTCGAGCTTGGAATGCTGATCAAGATGATGCATTCCACCAAGGCGAAACAGCTTTCCGCTGCTCTGAACAAGGATTTCTCTCGGGTAAGCCCGAAGGTGGCGCAGGAGATCTGCGCGAAGGCGAAGCTTCGACCCACGATGCGACCAAGTCGCATTGGAGCAGTCGAGGCAGAGGCTCTTCATAAGGCCATAGCCGCCACCCGAATACTCTCTCCCCCCACCAACTGCCTGAGCCCCATTGGAGAGGAGCTAATGCTTCGGGGACTGGAGGCAGGCCTTGCCACGCGGGGAGCCGAGCCCGATTTCGTTACGAGCGCTACGCGCAGCCCAGCCATCTACCGGGGCAATCCTTTTCAGGTGGAGGTTGCCTTGGCTTGGGGCGGAAACCTTCCCGGGGACGAACTCGCGGCTCTCAACCGCTTTGCGAACCGTGTCCCTCTTCAGTACCAGCAAGCGGCATGCGCAATCACCAAGGCCGTGATGACGGCTGGCTGGCGTAACTATGGAGTGCAACAGAGCAGGGGCGCCTTGCCTGCTGGCCCCCTAGTGATCTCGGTCCACATCGCCAGCGTTTGGGTTCCGTTTACCTCCGAGGCCAAGGAAGCCATCGCTTCGTACCCGGAGATATTGAAAGAGCTGCGTTTGGCCCTTCAGGAATGCGGGAGGCGCCTTGGCCGGCACATCAAGAAGCGCCGTCGGATGGTAGATGAGGCTCGCAAGCGAAACCACATCGAAACCTTCATCCCCATCATAGGAGAGGCACTACAAGATATTCTTTCGCTCTCGGACCAGGACCGAGACGCGGCGGTCCAGGAGCTGGCCGGTGTGCTGGAGAGATCTCGCAAGCCCTTCTAGGGCTGACCCCATGACGAGCTCGATCTATTCGGCTCGCAAATAGGAACGCGAAAATAGTCATGCCTAGAAAGAAGAAAGTTCAGGATAAGCTGCCCAGCAAGGGAGCACGAAGAGGGACGGCTCGAAAGGGTCTCGATGATGTCACGGTCAAAGCCATCGAGAATACAGCGTTGGGGATCCATGGGTCGGTCATCAAGGGACAGAAGCCGGAGCTTAGATTCCCGGTCCGGTCTCTGGCCAATGTGAAGTACCAACCGAGGAAAGGCTATTTCGAGATCGGTCGAGCCAGAAAGAGTCGAACCCTGACCTACAACACGGCGAAAGGATTCGCTCAGACACTCAAGCTAATGTCTCTCTCCAAGGAGATGGTGGAGACGCGAGATTTTGCTACCAAACGAGATGCCTACTATCAAAGCAAGAACTGGGGACCAGCCAAGTTCTCCGAGCAGGTGGAATCCGATGCGGTAATGGACGATATCGAGGCTATGTTCGCTCTTCATGGGGTAAGCAGAGAGCAGCTTCGGTTCTATCCCGAGGAGCATGGGGGAGCCGTGAGTGGCCAGCTCGTCGTCATCGATCGAGATCGGGAGACGGGTGAAAAGATCGAGATTGATTGCACCCGCTTCGGATCTGGCGCATACACCATTCCGCACTCGGTGGAGCATTTGGGCTTCGAAACAGATGCCAAGTTCGTTCTTGCGATTGAAACTGGAGGTATGTTCCAGCGCCTCGCGACACATAAGTTCTGGCGAAGCGCAAACTGTATTCTCGTTTCGATGGGAGGAGTCCCCACGCGAGCAACGCGTCGTTTCATACGTAGGCTCGCTGATGAGAAGAAGATACCCGTCTATGCCTTCGTCGACTGCGATCCGTATGGAATCAGCAACATTTACCGAACACTGAAGGTTGGTAGCGGCAATGCGGCCCATATAAATCAGTTCTTCTGCGTTCCGCAGGCCAGCTTTTTGGGGGTCGAGCCGAAGGACATAATAGACTTCAAGCTCGAGGACGCGACTCATAAGCTGCAAGAGGTGGATATCAAGCGGGCCCGGGACGCGCTGAAGAACGATCCTTTCTTCCGCCACCACGCTAGATGGCGAAACGCCATAGAGCTGCTCTTGAAGATGGGAGTCCGCGCCGAGCAGCAATCACTTGCCAAGTGGGGCCTCAACTACGTGCTTGACGAATATCTGCCGCGTAAGCTGGCAAATCCGAAAAAGTTTTTGCCATAGTGAGTGTTCTGCTCGCCTGGTTTCGATTTCATCATGTGGGTGCCATGGAGATTAGCCGCAAAGTGGCATCAGCCTGGAGGTGGGAGTTCCAAGCTGATTGGCGCTCTAGTGCTGCCTCTGATAGTGGCCTGTGGATCGCATTGCTCCAGTGACGAGGCGGAGGGCTCTCTCGAGCCGGGCTCTCGAGCAATTGGACATGATGAAGGGCCTTCGGATGAGGAGGCCTCTTTGGATCGTTCTTCTCCCATGGTGGATTTGCCTGACGAGTCGAACGCTCCCGAAATTACTCACGAAGACCCAGCAGAAGAGGATTTGCTGGATCCGACCACCTTCGTAGGTTTTTCCGCAGATGAACTGCGCTTTGCCTACTCCGTCTTCTTGCAAGGAGCCAACGTTCATCTATTTACGGTGATTGACTCCGCCACGGGACGCCGGCTCACCGATATGGCTCTTGGTGACGAGGAGAGCAGGATGCTTGCTCGTCGAGTACTCGAAGAAGGGGGCTTCTCATCAAAGGCCGCCCAGGGCCGGCGTTTTCTGGGAAGCGATGCTTCATTATCGTTGCAGGCAGCGCCGGGTGAAATACGTATCGAGGTGGTGAAAGATGAAGGGAGAGTTGCTCTCGATACTCCGAGCGCGCTCGACAGCCTTGCGAAGCGACTGCGTAGTCCGAAGATTGATCTTTGGGGCTTTTCGCCGCAAGGCAACTACCTGGCCGTGCACATCACCGATGATCATGGCAGTGTGTTAGGGAAGGCAGAGACGTATCAGGTGGTGGGGCTGGATAGGCAGACATCACGGAATCCATAGATGCTCAAGGGTCTGAATCCGAGCAGGTAGACTCGAGGTCGCCGACGAAGACGGTCGGTGTTAACAAGAGCCCCTCGTCCCGAAGTAGACTGGGAAGCGCGGAGAGAGAGGGCTCGAGCTTGACGAGTTCGCCAAAGGCCTTGTTCGACAAGATAGCCAGCACGCTCTCTTCACTACACTTCGCCGAGGCTAGGGTCGGCATTCCTGTCAGGGCCGATATGCAGCCGAAAAAATCACCTCTTCCAAGACGGGCTTTGGTGATTGCCCGTCCTCCCTCCCTGGTCTCGATTAGGACCTGTCCGCGCATGACGAGAAAGAGACCGAGAGTAACATGCCCTGGGGCAATCACTGTCTCTCCTGCTTCTAGTTTTCGTTGCTCGAACTGATCGACGATCGCGAGACGTTTTTCGCGGGCTAGATCTCTGAAGAGGGGAGAGCGTCCAAGGGAAATCTCGAGCAGCCTGCGCCTATAGAAGAGGCCTAGAGGCTTCTTGGAGGCCGGATGCTCTCGAACGAGCTGGGCCAGGATCTGATCGGTAATCTCGAAGACCACTGTAGGGCCTCTCGCGATTGCGGTGGCGTTCCTCTTGCGCCCCGTATAAAGGCCGAACAGACCAATTACCTCTCCTTCTTCGAGCTCCGCCAGCAATCGGTGCTCGCCTCCTGATTCTATGCGGGCCTCTATGGCGCCCTGGGCTATGACGAAGAATGATCGCGCCTCGTCATCGGCGCGAAAGAGTATTTCTCCATCCCGTAGCGCCACCGGTCGCATTGCCCTAGAGATGGTCACGAAGGCGTTCTCCCCCAGGCTAGATAGAAGAGGTAGCTCGCCCATACGCGCTTGCTCGAGAACATGACCGCTGGGGGCTGTTGGAAGAACGTCAGGTTCAAACGAACGAGCGCCACTTGCTCGCTTCTCTGGTGGGAGGATGGTGCTCGTCGAATCCGTTTCCTTCAAACGGCGACTCGACCAGGCAGGATCCGAAAGAAGGGACGAACTCTTTTTGTCCAGGTCTTCCTCGGCGATCAAGAAAGCCTCTGGTGGTGGCGGAGGGGGAAGCCGGCGCTGCCTGCTGCTGTCCCCTTGTATTCGACCGTCGGCCGAGGCTTTGAGAGCACCCGAGGATCGGCCGGGCTGGGGCACGGACTCCTCTCCCTTTTCGGGCGGTGACTGTGGTGCGCCCGAGCCGGAGGGCTCCAATTCCTCGATCTCTGCTGCATCGTCAAGAAGAGCAAGGTCCCTATTGGAGGGCAGGGAGGCTTTGGAGTGCACGTGCTCCGTGTCTTTCCGGGAGACTTCGATTGGGGTCAGAATCCTGCTTGCTACCGGCTCTCTGTAGTGATGGCGAGCGTGTATGCGCGCAATCTTCTCGAGAATGGATTGATTCTCGGGATCTACGGCAAGCAGCTCTTTTGCGAGCACGAGAGCTCGGAGGCTCTGGCCTTGTTCCAATAAACCGCCGATTGCGCGTTTGTACCAGCTAGCGGAGTCCTTCTTTTCACCCATGAGGCGAAAGGCACGTGCGATGCGCACCATGGACTTCAGGTCGTTTGGACGCTTCTTCAATTCGCGTTTCAGTCCCTTGACGGCACGCCGCAAGGTCGCTCGATCCGGAGGGCTCTTCGAGGTCTGTGTCATTTCAGCCGCCTAAACGAGTAAACGCTATTGTGAAGCAGTGTGCTCGACTCCCTGCCAGTCGCTTCGTTCGCCAAGCCATTGGGCAGCAGGCATCATGCTTTCGATTGTTGGGCTACTGCCTCCGCCGCCTTTCGCGCGGCCTCGGGGTCGCCCAGGTAGCGGCTGGCCACCGGTTTCATCTCTTCATCCAGTTCGTATAAAAGGGGAATGCCAGTCGGTATGTTCAATAGAGGAATGTCCTGATCGCCGATGTTGTCGAGGTGCTTGACCAGGGCTCGAAGTGAGTTTCCATGAGCGGCAATCAGTGGAAGCTTCTTGTCTCTCAAATCCGGAACTATCGAGTCGAACCAGTAGGGGAGCATGCGGGCTACCACGTCGGCCAAGCACTCGGAAGCTGGGAGAACGTCGGGGGCCAGCATGCTGTAGCGAGGGTCGTTTCTGGGATGCTGAGGATCATCTAGTGCAAGTGGAGGCGGCGGCACATCGTAGCTTCTGCGCCAAAGGTGAACCTGCTCCGCACCATGTCGCTCGGCCGTTTCCTTCTTGTCTAGACCTTGTAGCGCTCCGTAGTGACGTTCGTTCAGGCGCCAGTGCTTCTTGACGGGGATCCACAGACGATCGAGTCCATCCAGGACGCCATGAAGAGTGAGGAGGGAGCGCCGAAGAAGGGAGCAATGGGCCACATCGATGCTTAGGCCCTCTTCCTTGATGAGTTCTACAGCCTTTCTCGTTTCCTCGATGCCTTTCTTTGAGAGGCCCACGTCGACCCAACCGGTGAAACGGTTTTCCAGGTTCCAGGTGCTTTCACCGTGGCGGAGCAGTAGCAGTTTTGTCGTCTCGGACATCTCTCGTCTCCTTGGAATCGGTCTTGATAACCCTGTGAAACGTCGTTTTGTCTCGACGAATCGGTTCTAGGCAATGGCGGGCGCCGCTCATCCCCGCCATCAATGAGCTGATTCTATTTGTATCTATTTGGCCTTTTGACGAATGAATCTTGCGAGCGTACGAACTCCGACACCACTTGCTCCCTTTCCGATGGGCCCCTTGTCTCTGGCGTACATCGCGGGTCCAGCAATGTCCAGATGCACCCAAGGGATGTCCTCAACGAAGCCCGACAGGAAAAGCGCGGCCGTAATGGCTCCCCCCATACGTTCGCCGGTGTTCTTGATATCGGCGATATCGCTCTTCAGCTGTTCGGATAGGGCAGGGTTGATCGGGAGTCGCCAGGCATCCTCGCCCGCCTCGTTCGCGGCTCGGAGGACTGCTGATACGAGATCGTCGTCTTTGGAGAATGCTCCAAAGGTCAAAGGTCCAAGGGCGATCATACACGCGCCGGTCAAGGTGGCGATATCTATGATGGCTTCGAACCCTTGCTCTGCCGCGTATGTGAGGACGTCGGCCAGTACGAGTCGGCCCTCGGCGTCCGTGTTGTTGATCTCGACGGTAGTGCCCTTTCGGCTTTTGAGCACGTCACCGGGTTTGTAGGCTCGACCAGACACCAGATTCTCGCAAGCACCCACAAGGCAGGTGACGGGAAACGGTGGCTTGATCTCCGCCACTGCGCGCATTGTGGCTATGGCGGTCGCGGCGCCCGCCATATCCATCTTCATGGCATCCATGCCCGGGGGAGGCTTCAGGTCGTAGCCGCCCGAGTCGAAGGTGATTCCCTTGCCCACGAGGGCTATTCCCTTCCTGTTCGTTTTCGCTCTCGGCTGGTACTCCAACTTGATTAGCTTGGGTTCCGTGTCCGCTCCGAGGGAGACCCCGAGGAACAATCCCATGCGCAGTCTCTCGATCTCGCTTCGGCCCTTGATCGTGCACTTGAGCCCGTGAGATTTCGCAAGAGTTCGTGCAAAGCGCGCCAGGTCCTCGGGGGTCATGGAGCCCGGCGGTTCATTGACAAGGTCGCGAGCCATGCTCGTTGCTTCCGCAACGGCCGCGGCAACACGAATCTCCCGCCGAGAAGCCGAGTCGATTCCCTCTACGATTAGTTTTACCGTTTTGAGCGGTGGACGCTTGGGGTCTTCCGGCTTGTCGGAAACATATCGGTCGAAGCGATAACTACCCAGAAGAGCAGCTTCCGCCGCAAGTGCGGCCGTACGTGGGGCATCGACTCCCTTGGGACTCCGGATTACCACGGCCAAGGTGCTGTCACCAGAGCTTCTTGCCAATCGGGAGGCCTCGCCAACGCCGTCCTGAAACGCGGGTAGAGCCTTATCCCGGTTCTCGCCGAGTCCCACGAACACGATGCGTTCGGCTCGAAGCTTGTCACGCGAGCATGTCACCAGTTTCTGGCCGGCCCGGCCATCGAAGCCCTCCTTGCGTGCGGTTTGGATGACGGAAGTGCCAAGGGCCTCGAGTATCGGGCCTAGCTTTGAGGGTGCCTTCCTCTTTCGAAGCTCCCCTTCAAAAAGGGGAACCACCAGGGTGTCCGTGGCCACATCGACGGCGGCATCGGAGGTGAGCTTGAGCTTGGTGGGTATGGCCATGATGCGTCTCCTGGGCTGTGTCTGCTTCGGCTTTTGACGAGAACCTTCGAGTCGAGCCGCACACGCCGATCGCGTGACGAGTCGTAGGTTGAAGGGTGGCGAACTATAGCAACCGCATCCTCGGCGGGTCCAGCCAACGGGGGCCTGAAGAACCCCTTCATCTTGGAGTGCGGCTAGAGACAAGCTTATGGAAAGCTGGGGGACAGCGATCGCCGGGGTCCTCGATTTTCAGCGCTGCCTTGGAAAGAGCGTCCCGAGGATGGATTGCCAGGGAAGACTCTCGTCTTTCGGCCAGGATCTCGAAGGTACGGCGGGTCTAGCCTCACCTCGCCACCAAGCTGACAAGCCAGGTAGCCCCTGCCCATGCGCCGAAAGCCGAGCCGAAGGTCGCCAGAACCGAGACCAGGAGCACTCGCGTGAAACGATTTCTGTATATTCCTCTCCAAGAACCGACGTCGTCCTGGATGCGTTGGCAGTCATCAACCGTGGGCCTTCTTTGCCATGCTTCCATTAGACCGGCGACGATGCCCGCGTTCAGCGTAGGGTTCAGGGATGTCAGCGGGGAGGCTAGAACAGTCGTAACTATGGTGAGCGGGCGGGCAGCTGCCAGAATAGTCCCCAGCCCCGCGAAAAGTGCATTGGGAAGAATCCAGGCCAGCAGCATCTCGTCGATGGCCGAGAAGTCATGTCTACGAATGCCAATGACGAAGGCGCCAAGCACTATGGCTGGAATCAACCATTTGACCGAGCGGCCCAGTAAGCTCGGGGGAGGAACGACTTCTAGCTGGGTCTTGTCGACCGGTTCTCCAAAACGGTCCACGATTCCCATCACGTGACCAGCCCCTACTACCGCCACCACCGTCTTTCCGGGCGCATTGACTATGCTATGCATCAAGTAGTCGTCGCGCTCGTCTATCAAGGGGGTCTTCACCTGTGGGAAGGCGGCGGCGAACTCGGCCAGCATCTCGGAGAGATGATCGCTCTCCTTGAGGCGCTCGATGTCCTCCTCGGTCAGCTCTTCATCGGACGAGCCATTCGAACCACTGGGAAAGAGCGACAGCAATAGGAGCCAGAGAAGCTTTGCCTTGCTGAAAAAACCAAGGTTTCTCCATGTCCGCGTCAAAGTCACCTGGACATTCCGATCGGCTAGGATCAGTTTCGAATCGGCCTCCCTTGCGGCCTCGATGGCCGCGAGCAGTTCCGAGCCGGGCTTCACTCCAAGGCGTTCTCCGAGGCGACGCTGGTAGCTCGACAAAACTAGATGGGCAATGAGGGCCAGTACCTTTCGTTGCCGAATGATCTGGTCCACCAAAAAGACATGAGCGTGCTTCTGGGATTTTTGTTCGAGGAACCCGATTTTCAATGGGCGGTTGCCGGACACGAGTATCCCGATGGAAATTATGCATTGTTCAGAGCGGCTGAGGATAGGGTCGAAGTCGCAGCCGATGCTGCTGCGACCCGGACCATTTGGTATTATCATGACGGAGAACTCTTTATAGCGTCCACTTCCCAACGGGCGATCGTTATGTTTCTAGGATCGTTCGCGTTCGATGAACGGGTAATCCCATGGGTCCTGTCGACAGGTTCCCTGGGCCCCGAACTTTCGTGGGACCGCAGGCTGCAAAGGCTCCAAGCCA
This sequence comes from Deltaproteobacteria bacterium, assembly GCA_007128675.1. Classification (GTDB taxonomy): domain Bacteria; phylum Myxococcota; class Myxococcia; order SLRQ01; family SLRQ01; genus SKWY01. The sequence goes on from SKWY01000312.1 coordinate 10,477, forward strand.
ATGCCTCGTTGTGCCTCGATAAGAGAACATGGCAGCTTTCTGTGAAGCAGAGGCCAATCGTTTTTTCGGAGTCGCGTCGACGGCCTAGCGAACACGCCCAGTTGCTCTCTAATGCGATGAGGGGCTCGATAAGATGCCTCCGCTCGCTTGACTTCGATAGGTGGATTCTGCCGCTGTCCGGGGGATACGATAGCCGCGCAATATTGTGCTTC